>JANNDA010001191.1:0-8711 GCA_031387195.1 Planctomyces sp.
CATCCTTTTCATCTGAGTGAGCTTGGGTGACACTGACCGCAGAGCCCTATTCCAGCAGGCCGCAAATTACTTTCCCAAGCGTCAGCGAGGGCGTCGTCACGGTTCGCCCTCGCTGACGCTTCGGGTTACATCGCGGCACGCCGCGTCCTCCATGAATAATCCCGACTAGCCTCTGAGAGGCTGAGTGACCTCGAATTGAAGCCGTCAAGTTGCTTGGCCGTCAGTCGCAAGTTTTCAATGCCACATGTATCACCCCCTTGCGGCCGACACTCATTTTCAAACAAAGGCAAATTCCAATGACCGATTTCAGCACCAGGCGATTACCCACGATGCCCGATGTGATCGCCCCGGATGGATCGGGAGTGCGCATCTTGCTCGGACTGAGCGGCGGCGGGATGGCTCACTTTGAATTGTCTCCCGGTCAAACGTCGAAAGCGGTGACTCATCGAACCGTCGAGGAAATTTGGTTCTGCCTGTCCGGTCGAGGTGAAATGTGGCGCAAGCAAGCGAACCGCGAAGAGATCGTCACCCTGGAATCGGGCGTTTGCCTCACGATCCCGCTGAAGACTCACTTCCAATTCCGCTCCTTCGACGATGAGCCACTCACCGCCGTCGCGATCACCATGCCACCGTGGCCCGGCGAAGACGAGGCCATCATCGTGCCAGGAAAATGGAAACCGACCATCGCGTGAACGGAATCAAGGCGATCGGCGCGGGTCTCCCGACCCCGCCGAGCGCGTCATTATGTCGGCTCAAGGCGTGATCAACTTGCTAATCGCAGACAAGAAATGCTTGGCAGTCTCGCCAACGAGTCTCGTCTTTGTACCGCCAATGAATTCAATTTCGAGTTCTTCTGGATCGGCAATGTTTCCGTCTTCAGCCTTCTTCAGCCTGAACATGCAAATCAGGTCGGCATTAAAGAACGCCTTATGGGAATCGTCGCTAACAACGAGGAAGGTCGCCGCCATGTCTTGTCTCTCAACAAACGCTACGTACATGATCAACTTGGACATCAAATTCACAACGGCTTTTGATGTGAGCCAAACAAGCCCCAAAGTTTGGAATGGTCTTGCCCGCTGAAACAGCACAGCTTGTTAGTCCCGTCAGCATTTAACCAATCCACTCAATCCCCGTCCACTTCCTCAGCACTTCCGGAATGACGATGCTGCCGTCGGGTTGTTGGTTTTCGAGGAGGACGATCATGGCTCGCGTGAGCGTGACCAGATTCCTGATGTCGCAACCAATCATCTACGAAGGAACCAGATCGATGCCAAGAACAACCCCAAAATCTCCCCTACGACCATGCTTCCATGCCCCGTCTTAGTGTTGTCCACGAGTGAATCGACGACTTCAGCCCCTCTGTCGGAAAAGTGACGAAGGAGTTCCTCTCGCGCCGTCGCAACCTCTCGTGAATGAAGCCAGTCGTTCCAAAGTGGAATCAACAAAGGCAGTGTCGATGCGAGGAACGGACCAAGCGTGAATGACCCTGGGCCGACGAGGTATCGAAACACACCATAGCCAAACGCCACTGCTAGCGCTACCCCAGCGATGCCAGCAGAAGTCGCGGCGATCTTCGTTCGCACTCCGACGGATGTCCAAGCTAGGGCAAGTGCGATAGGAAAGCCGACTACGGGCACACTAGTGTTTAAGCAAAACTGCACTAGCCATATCACTAAGACGTAGGCAAGGATCGTTAGCACCACTCTTCCTCTCGATGAAGTAACGGATCGCTCACCCAATCCGCTCAATCACCATCCACTTCCTCAGCACTTCCGGGATGACGACGCAGCCGTCGGGTTGTTGTTGGTTTTCGCGGAGGGCGATCATGGCTCGCGTGATCGCGACGGCGGTGCCGTTGAGCGTGTGGACGAACTGCATTCCCCTCTTGTCCGGCAGTTTACTGCGGAAGCCGTGTTTGTCATCGCGCAGACGAAAAGGTTGCCGGAAAGTATTCTGCTTCCATGACTAAGCCTCGCGTGTATGTTGAGACGACGATTCCGAGCTTCTACCACGAAATCCGGCAAGAGCCTGAGATGGTGGCGAGACGTGTGTGGACGCGCGAATGGTGGGATGAGCATCGCTTTGACTATGAAGTCTTCACGAGCGACGCCGTGGTCGATGAACTGGAACGTGGCGATTTCGTGATCAAGCAAGACGCGCTGAAACTGATCGAGGGTTTGCCGCAGTTGGAGATCAATCAAGCCATCGCGGATATCGTGTCAGCCTATCTCGTTCAGAAAGTGATGCCGGCCGATCCCGCGGGAGATGCGTTGCACCTCGCGTTGGCGTCCTATCACAAATGTGATTTTCTCCTGACTTGGAATTGCCGACATCTCGCGAATGCCAACAAGTTTGCTCACATCCGGCGGATCAATGGTATCCTAGGATTGTTCGTGCCCGCTTTGGTGACGCCTTTGGAACTGCTGGAAAAGGACGAAGCACCATGAAGAAAGACGACCCGACCATTCAGAGTGTTCGAGACGCTCGGCACCAGATCTCGGCAGAGGTCGGCCACGATCCGCAAAAACTGGTCGAATACTATCAACAGCGTCAACAGCGAAATCGCCAACGAGCGGACTCGATGCCGACCGTCTCGGCACATGCGGCGCAAGACAACGCGGCCTGAAGATTCTGCTCGCTATCCAATCCGCTCAATCCCCACCCACTTCTGCGGCACTTCGGGGATGACGATGCTGCTGTCGGGTTGTTGTTGGTTTTCGAGCAGGGCGATCATGGCTCGCGTGGTTGCGACGGCGGTGCCGACCCTACTCGCTATCGCAATCCCAGTTGTCGCTTCACCTCGGTCAACGGGACTGAGCGTTTCCGGCCTTCAGCTCGTTTCGCTTTGCGAAGTTCCAAGAGGTCATCGGCGTCGGCCAGTCGTTCTTGGATCGCCAAGAACTCCTCATACGGCAAGACGGCAAATTGCTTCTGACCATCTTTGACCAGGATTTCGGGATGCAGTTTCAACTTCAACATCAACATCATGGACTCCGGCTAACCATTCGGCTGTTCCATCAGGTCACCGATGATTTGACTCACGCCTTCGTGGTCGAAGACATGGGGAACTCCGCCGGGACCAGCGTATAGACCCACTCCGTCGCGCACGACGATGGCGTCGGGATGGTCCACTTCGACGCGATCGCCGTTGACCAAGGCGATCGTAAACGGGCGAAACGGAGTCCGGTGCTTGAAGTTGAGCACAGTCTCGTCAAAAGTCTGCAATTGCATTTAGATTCTCTCAAAGGTTGATGACTGCGTCCGACGCGGAGCCAACATACCACATTCGGCGGTCCTCAATCAAAGAATGTTTCGCAGACTCACGCCGGTCGCATCATCCGATGCGATCAATCCCCATCCACCGTCTCAACACTTCCGGGATGACGATGCTGCCGTCGGGTTGCTGGTGGTTTTCGAGGAGGGCGATCATGGCTCGCGTGATCGCGACGGCGGTGCCGTTGAGCGTGTGGACGAACTGCGTGCCCTTCTTGTCCGGTTGCTTGCAGCGGATGCCGAGCCGGCGAGATTGGAAGTCAGTGCAGTTCGAGGCGGAGGTGATCTCGCCCCACTCGCCCGCCTCGCCGCGGCCGGGCATCCAGGCTTCGAGGTCAAACTTGCGATACGCCGGCCCGCCCAGGTCGCCGCTGGCGATGTCAAGCACTCGGTACGGAATGCCCAAGCCTTGGAAGATGTCTTCCTCGATACTCAGGATCAGTTCGTGGAACTTGTTGGACTCGGCGAGGTCCGGTGCGGTGAAGCCGAACATCTCGACCTTCGTGAATTGATGCACGCGGTAGATCCCCTTCGTCGCCTTGCCGTGAGCACCCGCCTCGGTGCGGAAGCAGTGCGAGATGCCGGCGTACTTCAGTGGCAGCTTTTCGATGTCGAGAATGTGATCCTTCAACATGCCGCCGAGCGTGATTTCGGCGGTCGCGACAAGACTGAGATCGGTTCCCGCGATCGAATAAATCTGCGTCTCTGGTCCACGCGGCTGGTAACCGGTTCCTTCAAGCACGTCCATGCGAGCAAGATCCGGAGTCGTGTGCAGTGTGAACCCAGCCTTTCGCAACTTATCGACGGCGTACTGAATCAATGCCAGTTCGAGCAGTACCGCTTCGTTCTTCAAGAAGTAAAAGCCGTGCCCGGTAACTCGCGCGCCGGCTTCGAGGTCGATGAGATCATGTTTCTCGGCCAGCGCGACATGGTCGAGAGCTTTGAAATCAAACTTTTTAATCTCACCAACGATTCGCAGAACTTTGCTGTCCACCTCTTGCCCGATGGGTGCGTCGGGATGCGTCATGTTGGGGATGCCGATGAGCACGTCACGGAGTTGCGGCTCGACTTCGGCAGCGGCCTTTTCGCTGACGGTAATCGCTTCACGCAGCTCTTTGCCTTTGGCGATGAGCTTCTGTTTTTCGTCGGCGTCCTTCGTCTTCGGAATCAGCGCCGAAAGTTCCTTTTGTTCGCGCCGCAGATTGTCTCCCTCAACAATCAACGCGATACGACGATCTCGCAGAGTGGTGAGCTGGCTGAGATCAACAGTCACTCCGCGATGAAGGCAATTTTGTTCGACGGCTTCCAGGTTCTCACAGACAAAATTCAGATCGAGCATTTGGGTCTCCGTAGTGCAAGCTTCCAGCTTGCAACAATTCATTAAGTCGGCGTCACCATCGGGTCGTTGGGAATCCTTTGAGTTGCAAGCTGGAAGCTTGCACTACGGCTTAATCCAGCGCGATTGTGTGGTTGCTGAGCCGGCGGTAACCGCTATCGGTGATGAGGTAATTGTGTTCGATACGAACTCCGCCGACGCCATCGACGTACAAGCCCGGTTCGAGCGTCAGAACGTCTCCTGCTTCGAGCACGTCCTCCGATTGCGGCACGAGGATCGGCGGTTCGGGATGCGCGAGGCCGATGCCGTGTCCGGCGTGATGCGTGAGATGGTCGTATCCCTGAGCAGCGAACGACGACGACTTGTACTGAGAACTCGCGGCGGCAAAGACATCAGCCGCGCGTGCTCCGGCTTTGAGAACTTTCTCGGCGGCAGCCATCGCGGCTTGGCAGACGGCAAAGACTTCTCGCTGCTGCGACGAAGGTGTGCCGATCGCGACCACGTTGGTGAAGTCGCTGCGATAGCCTTCCAGAACGACCGAGTAATCGAGAATGAACAGCTCGCCGTTTTGGAGGACGTGCGATGTCGGCAAGCCACCGGCTTTGGGGGAAGTTCCGTTCGTGACACGGAAGTCGCCGTAGATCAAACCAACTCGGCCGGCCGCTGCGAGCGACGCTGATTGCACGCCGCGATAGACGTCGAGTTCCGTCATGCCGGCCTTGATGTTTTCACGAGCCCAAGCCTGTCCGGCATCGGTGGCTCGCATGCACTGTTCGAGCAACGCAATCTCATCCGGCTCTTTGCGGCGGCGCAGAGTTCGCAATTCTGAGCCCAACGAAATGTTCGATAGTCGAATGTCACCGCCGCCGATCGCCTCCAACGCACCGACAGGCAACCACTCGGCTTCGATCGCACCAACTCGGCCTTTGAGCTTGCCTGCGACCTGAGAGACCGCCCCAAACAAGACACAATCACGGTTCGTGACCGAGTGCTGATGGTCATACCACTTCTCGACCACTTCCTTGTCAACGAACGCTTCACCCATGCTGGACTTCAGCGAAAAGTTGTCTCCCAGCAACGTGGCTTTGCCATCTCGTTCGAGCAGCAACAACACCCGTTCGCCGCCAGAAAAACTAAACGGCGGAATCCAAAAGTTAGCGAGGTATTTGACGTGCCGCGGATCAGCGATCAGCAACCATTCAACATCAGACGGAACGACGTTCCACAGTCGTGCGCGTCGGGAGAGACAACCTTCTCGAGTCAGCATTATTTCAAGTTCCTTCTCCTCCCCTCCTACTCCTACTCCTACTCCTACTCCTACTCGAATCAAAATGAATCCGAGTAGGAGTAGGAGTAGGAGTAGGAGTAGGAAAAGAAGTCATGTTTGAAGCGTTATTCAAATCCCTTGGCCGCGAGCCAGCGCTCGGCGTCGAGGGCCGCTTGGCAGCCGCTGCCGGCGGCGGTGATGGCTTGGCGATAGTAGTCGTCGGCGACGTCACCAGCGGCGAAGACTCCTTCGACGGTCGTGTAGGTTCGCTGCGGTGTGGTCCACTGAATGTATTTCTTCTCTGTCAGCGCGAGTTGGCCTTTGAGGAAATCCGTATTCGGCGTGTGGCCGATTGCACAGAAGTAGCCGGTGCAATCGAGTTCCTCGGTCTTGCTCGGATCGACCGTGCTTTGCAAGCGGACGCCGGTGACTCCGGCCTGTTCGGTGCCGAGCACTTCGGCGACAGTCGAGTTCCATTTGACTTCGATCTTCGGATTCTTGAGCACTCGTTCGGCCATGATCTTGCTGGCTCGGAACGAGTCACGGCGATGAATGAGGTAAACCGTCGTGGCGAATTTGGTGAGGTAGCTGGCTTCTTCCATTGCACTGTCACCGCCGCCAACAACCACGAGCGGCTTGTTGCGGAAACGCGGCAGATTCCCATCGCAAACAGCACAGGCCGAGACGCCCTTATTCTTGAAGCGATCCTCGCTGGGGAGTCCGAGATAGTTGGCTCGCGCACCGGTCGCGACGATGACTGACAACGCTCGGATCGTTTGACCTTCGAGTGTTTTCAAGACGAACGGATGCTGGCTGAGATCGACTTCGACAACGTCGTCGGTGATGACTCGCGTGCCGACGTTCGTCGCCTGTTGCCGCATCAACTCCACGAGATCCGGTCCTGAGATCCCATGAGAGGCGTCAGGATTGAGCATGTGCTTTCGGTCATCGCCAATTGCTGATTTGAGATATTCATTCAAATTACCGATCGGAAATCCGGGGTAGTTTTCGACCTCGGTCGTCAGCGCCAGTTGTCCTTTGGGAGTCGTCCCCTTCTGGCGATTTTCTTCGGTCCAGGCCCCTTCGAGGCAGAGCGGGTTGAGGCTGGCTCGCGCGGTATAAATGGCGGCGGCCCAGCCAGCGGGACCGGAGCCGATGATGACAACTCGTTCGGGATGATCAGACACAATGAACTCCGGTAGGCTCTTTGAAATTTGAGATCTGAAATTTCTAATCTGAGATCTTCTGATTGGCGACCGCCGGTTTTTGCCAGCAAACGTCGCGAAAATCGTTGAGTCTCAGAACGGACAATATGCGACGAGTAACGTTCGCAGCAAACGAGTTTCGTGTGCCCTCTGTGGCATTCACCGTGAGAGTGAATTGCTCAAGGCTGAGAAGTCTCCATAATCCGCCGCGAAGGAGCCGGGACGCTTGGTGTCTAAAATGGAGTTCCGCATGAGAGATGTTGTGACGCTGATCCTGGCAGGCGGCAAAGGGGAACGCCTGCAACCGCTGACCCGCGACCGCGCGAAACCTGCCGTGCCGTTTGGCGGCAGTTATCGCATCATCGATTTCACCCTCTCCAACTGCATCAACAGCGGTCTGCGGCGGATCCATGTGCTCACGCAGTACAAGGCTGCCAGTCTCGATCGGCACATCAACTTGGCCTGGCGATTTCTTTGCCGAGAACTCGGTGAGTTCGTCGAAATCCTGCCGCCGCAACAGCGATTGGGAGAACAGTGGTACTCCGGGACCGCGAACGCCGTTTATCAAAACATCTATTCCATCGAAAAGACGCAGCCAAAGTTGGTCCTGATTCTCTCCGGCGACCACATCTACAAAATGGACTACTCGGAGATGGTCCGTGATCACGTCGAATCCCAGGCGGACATGACCATTGGCTGCCTGCCCGTGGAACTGAAACAAGGCCACCAGTTTGGCGTGATGCAAGTGGACTCCGACCACCGGATCGTGAACTTCCGCGAGAAGCCCGGCGACCCCGATCCGATCCCGGGTGATCCCAACCGCTGCTTGGCCTCCATGGGAATTTACGTTTTCAATACGAAGTTTCTCTTCGATCAGCTCTGCAGTGACGCGACGGCGACGAATAGCGCGCATGATTTTGGCAAAGACATCATCCCCGAAGCGGTGCGGACTCATCGCGTCCGAGCGTTTCCGTTCCGCGACCGAAACACCGGTGATGCCGAATACTGGCGAGACGTCGGCACTCTGGATGCCTACTTCGAGTCCAACATGGATTTGGTGGCTGTGCGACCGCAGCTCAATCTCTATGACCAGTCATGGCCGATCCGCACTTTTCACCCCGCACTGCCGCCACCAAAGTTCGTCTTCGCCGACTTTCAAGGGGAGAAACCGCGGGCTGGTATCGCGGTCGATAGCTTGGTCGGCCAGGGATCAATTCTCTCTGGCGGGCGAGTGGAGCGATCTGTGCTCGCTCCCAACGTGCGCGTCAACAGTTGGGCCGAAGTCAGCGACTCCATCTTGCTGAGCGATGTGCAAATCGGCCGACACGCTCGGATTCACCGTACGATCATCGACAAGGGTGTCTATATCCCCGAAGGCATGGAGATCGGCTTTGACTTAGAAGCGGATCGACAGCGGGGATTTCAAGTGACCGAATCGGGAATTGTGGTGATCGCGAAATCAGACGCCAACGCAGTGCTGAAGCATCAGGATTAGCCTGGATTATTCATGGCCCGGAAGTAACCCGAAGCGTCAGCGAGGGCGTCGTCATGGTTCGCCCTCGCTGACGCTTCGGGTTACTTCGCGGCACGCCGCGTCCTCCATGAGTAGTCCCGGCTAGCCGCAGCAACC
>JANNDA010001193.1:0-3949 GCA_031387195.1 Planctomyces sp.
AAATCCGCGACTGGCTTCTGATCCTGCTCGCGGCGATCCTCGTTGCTGAACAGTTTCTCGCGTACCGATTGAGTTATCACCGGGGTTAACCGGGATTATTCATGGTCCGAAGTTAGCACGACGCGCAAGCGAGTGGCCTCAAACGAAATCACTCGCTTGCGCGTCGTGCTAACTTCGGACCATGAATAATCCCGGTTAACCCCGGTGATAACTCAATCGGTACGCGAGAAACTGTTCGGCAACGAGGATCGCCGCGAGCAGGATCAGAAGCCAGTCGCGGATTTCGTGGCCGATGTCGCGGCCGGCGATCCAGGAGAATTGGCCGGGGGCTTGAAGGGTGACTCGGACTTTGTCGCCGAGTTGTTTGCGGATCAGCTCGTCGCTCGCCAGCGTGAGATCGCTTTCCTCGATAGGAAAGTTGTAGGTGATCCAACGCTCGAACGGGACTTGGTTCAGATCGAGCAATCGGACTCGATAGATGCCGGGAAGATCGGTGTCGCGGAATGTGGCCGTTAGACGGAGAGACTGGGAGCCGGAATTTGAGATTTGAGATTTCAAATTTGAGATTTCAGATTCGGCTTCTTGGCCATCCTTCGAGCTTCGAGTTTCCTCCTTCGAACTTCCCGTATCGGGAGCCGCTTGCAGCCGAATCACTCGTTCGCCGGCCGGGTCGGGCGCGACGATATCGACCTGATCGGTGAACTCACTGGGATCGAGCGACAGTTCGATCGGCTCACCGGAAACGCGGCGTTCGAGTTGGCGGTCACTGCGGGCGATGTGCTTTTGCAGTTCCAATTGCAACACGACATAGCTGGCGTACTTGGCCCAGTTGTTCCACGCGGGGCCACAGGTTGTCAGACAAGTGACGATGTGACCTTTGCCGAAACGATGATGAAACATCAGTGGCTGCCGGTTGCGGAGCGAGGCGATCGTTTGCACGTCATCACCTCGTGCTTGATCGTCGCGGTTCCAGCTCGCGGCGACCGGGAAGAATTTCGCCACGCGAGTCACATCAAGATACGGATTTTCTTGGCCCTCAAAGACTCGAAAGATCGGATGTGGCGAGAGGATCAGATCCGGGCCGGAGTCTTCGACGATCGGTAGATCGCGCGGCGCGGCATCGAGCGGCACGGGGAACAGGCCGTTGCCCTCTTTGAACAACGACTCGTTGTAAAACGTCGGCTTGACGCTCCCGCCAACGAACCACGCGAGACCGCCTCCTGCCGTGACGTATTTTTCCAATGGGTCCAACGCATCGGCAGGAAATTCGGAAACGTTGAGCAAGTAGACCGCTTGAAACTCATCGATCGGACGACGACGCAGGTAATCCACCGATTCGATCTGCGGTGCGAAGCCGGTGATCCGCGGATCAGCCGCCAGCGCATCGACGACATACGAGCCTTCGTCCGCCTTCGGATCGCCATCAATGATCAGCACCTTGTGAATGGCCGACGCCTCCAGCGCCAGGATTCGCGAGTTGTCCTCGGACAGCGAATCTCCTTCGAGGCTCACTCGGACATCGTGCTTCTTCGGTGTGTCGAAGACCAAATCGAATTCACGTTCGACCGCTTCACCCGCCTCGATCTTGTCGAACGTCAGCGTCAGCGGCAGCTTTTGATTGTCCTGATGCACCGACAGCCGCACGTCCGTTGCAGCTTGCTCACCGAAGTTCCTCACGGTGACTCGCAGCCGCACCGGCACGCCCGCCGCTGCGACTTGCAGATCGCCGGAGAGATCCGTCACCGCGAGGTTCCCATGACGCTGCTCGACCGTCTTCACAAAGTTGAGCGTCACGCCGGCCGCTTCGAGCGATTCCGCCGCACCGGAGAGCGCCTTCTGATCCTGCCAGTCTCGCTGCCGGAAATCGGAGAGCACATGCAAGTGCTTCATTGAGCCGCGTTCTTCTTTGTCGCCAAAGAGCGTCTTCGTGGCGTTCAGCCCATCGACCAGCGACAACGCGCGATGCGAGCAACGCAAGTTTTCCAGCTTCGTATCCAACTCGGCAAGCAGCGAGTCGTTGACGTCCCGCTGCGAGAAGACGGGCTGTTCGGGATTCGACAGCAGCACCAGCGAGAACACCTGCGTCCCCGGCCTCCGCGAACCTTCCGCCACCAGCTTCTTCACCACCGAGACCGCTTCGCCGAACCCAGTTGTCTCACCCGCCCGATCGCGCATCGAGCCGCTGTCGTCGAGTAACACCAAGTGATGCGAGCGTGCTCCGCGAAACACGGATAACTGGCTCGGGTCAAGAATCAACCGAGCGATCAGCAGCAGCAGCCCCAGCACCAACAGAATCCGCAGCAACAACAGAAGGAGTTGCTCCAGCAACACCCGCTTCCGGTTCCGCTGCTGACTGGCGAGCAAGAACTCCATCGCCGCAAATCGAACCCGCCGATATCGCAACCGATTGATCAAGTGAATGATGATCGGTGACGCGACCAACGCCGTGCCCGCCAGCACGAAGCCCGGATTCAGAAAGTATTGCAGCAGCCAAGAAGGCATGGATGAAACTCGAACTCCGAACGGGGAAGCAGTGGCGGACTAACTCTCGAACACCGATCGCGGGAGTTGAGATTGTCGAATGATCGACTGCAATGTGCCGATGCAAAGTTCCGAGTGATTGGGGACAGGAACGGTGACTGTCGTCTCAGGAAGTGCCAATTGCATCACGATGTGGCTCCCGCGCTGCCGGACCTCAACAAACCCGTGTTCGGCTAGAATCGCGCAAACATCACGACCGGATAGCACTCGCAACTTACCCAACGGAGACCTCCAACCGAGTCACAAAAACTTCGTCGTGACGTCTCGCCTCGATTTCTGACTCGGAGGCTGTTTCCAGAAAAAGTTCGACCGCCTCACGTAAGTTGGAATGTGCCTCTTCAATCGTTGCCCCTTGGCTGGCTACATCGAGTTCCGGGCACAGAGACACATACGCCTGGTTTTCACGCTCGATGATCGCCGTGAACTGATGGAGAAGTTTCATACGTGTTCGCCAACGGAAAGAGGTTTCGAGGGCTATGCGTGACTGTGATTATGCGCGGCATGGCCCTGATCGCCACCGTCTCCGTGCGAATCACCGCCCTGTCCATGATCATCGTGGCGGCCGTGAGCGTGCGGGTCGGGCATCTCGACAACGCACCATTGTTGGCAGCATCCGGAAAGTTGCACGCTGCCGCAGAGGAACATCAGCACGAACAGCGCGGTGACGTAAACCAGCTTGCCCACGTAGTTACTGACTGTCAGCCCCAGCAGGTGATGACTGCCATCCGTCGGCGGAGCCACAGAACCCCAGATCAATACCCAAACCGCGCCGATCAACAGCAGACCCAGCAGCCCACCTTTGTTAATCAAGACGTCTCGCAACTTGGTCCAGTTCACCGCGCATAGCCAAAAACCAATCCACACCGCCAACGGAAACCAGGGCAAACAGAGCCCCACCACCGCCCGCAATAAACTCCACACTGCGGCAATCAAATCACCAAGGCTGACAAACAATTCCGTCATCTGAACTGGCTCCGTCTGACGCTAAAGAAGGACACGGTCTAAGTCACATTTTGCTGTTCCGATGGCCTCGATCAGCCAACGTCAACAAGACGGCGGATATCAAAGTGGTTCGTGTGGCAGCCGTCAACGCCCGCACTGCGAACAACACAAAGACTTTGTTCGCAGTGCCGATGAGATCGACAACGGCGTGGTCTGATGAAACCACTTCAGGCGACGCTGCAACTTCAATGTCTCGCCATTCCTAGCCGGTGATTCATGTAGTGCAGCAGGACGGCGTCGATGTGTTCGCTGGTGCGGATCGTGCGGTAGTCGATGACTTGCTGAGCACAGAAACGGCGGAGCTCATCGAGGTAGGTGTGCATCGCCGCGAGGTAGCCTTCACGCAGCGAGCGCGGGTCACAGAGGATGTCGCCGAGTTCTTCCATCCCTTCAAACTTGGTCGTCC
>JANNDA010001207.1:0-5312 GCA_031387195.1 Planctomyces sp.
ATTCAGTTTACTGGCGTCGTTCGCGAAGTCCGCAGGTTTCGGGGCAGCGTCCTCGAAGACGACTTGCAGTTGTTTGGACTCGGCCTTTCCTTGTGGGCTCACGACGACAACGTTGTTGAACGCCTGCAACTGACGCGGCCGAAATTGTGAGGAGCCGCTGCTGTTCTCAGGGACTGATTTCACGGCCGCTTCGTTCGCGGCCATTGTCGGGCGGGTTTTCTTCTCGCTCTTCGGCGGGAGTGTTTCATCGACGCCGTCATCGTCAGTACTCGAGAGTGCGGCAGTGCCCAACGGACCAGGAATTCCTCCGCCACTGGTCGGTCGATCGAACCACAAACGAATGACCTCCGCCGCCAGCTCCGATTTCTTTGGCGGCTGTTTGGCGATCGCGCGGCCGTTCAATTCCAGCCAGTCCATGTTCGTGCCGGGCTGTTGCTGCATACGAAAGTGCGAATTCCATTGTGCCCAAAACTCCGGCTGTTCCGCTTCCGGTTGACCTCGGCGAATCCAGCCTTTGCCGCGTCCCATCGCCGAGACGATGTCACCTTCCGAGCTATGCACAAAGATGAGTTCCGGACAGCGCAGCTCGGTGCCTGTTTTTTGTTGCCGCACGAAGACCGCGTCGGCGTCCTTGAGGACCGCCGTTTGTGTCGCGACGTCATAAACGAGGTTGGTCATGAACGCGGTGACGTCGTCTCGCTGCGATTCGATTTCCATGCGGCCGGTGCTACTCGCGCGGAGTTGCTTCAGAGTCCAAGCGGTTGAGTTTGCGAGTTCCTGACTGTTGCGTGACGCCTTCTTCTTTCGCGGTGTCTGATCCGCACGCACCTCGATTGGTTCAGGAGCGTTGCTCCTCACGATCGGCGTCAGAGGAGCATCACCGCGATCAGGGGATGTGCTGTTGTCAGATTCGCTGGAGCCATCATCCAAGAGCAGATCGAGGTATTGGCACTTCTTCAACAGGAACGCTTCGCCTGGACCGGTTGGTCGCACGACATTGACGTTGATCTTGAATGACGCGAGTTGCGATTGGAGATTGAAGTCGAAACCCTCGTCACACGTGATCTTCAGCGGGCCGTCGTTGGCGAGCAAATCCATTTCGACATGTCCGCGCAACAACAATCGACGGAAACCGCCAACCGCCAACAACTGATCGGGTTTCGGCGGTCCCGGCAACCGCGTGAGATCGACTCGGAGTCCGTGGTCCGCATTCCCGTGATGTTTTTGATAGGTGAACTCCACCGGCTCATCGGTGAGCAACTGCATCAATTCTTCATTGAAGAAGACGTTGTGCCCTTTGAACGTCAGCCCGTCCGCCCCCTTTGCCGAGACGCGCCCCTCCAATTTGCCACCGATGACTCGTCCCGGCTTCTGAGTCACCGCATCAAATTTTTCTGCGAACTGGATTAGTCCGGCCTCGGCGATCAGCGTCAGGGGCTGCTTCGGAGGGGCGGTTTCGTCGTCGCCATCGGAGGGTGAGTCGTCAAACAGAATCAGGGCAAAAGGGCGAAACTCATACGTCCGCTTTGACTCGTCGATGGGTTGCGAACTATTCGCATAGATCGCGGCTCGTTTCAGCCGAAGCTGAACTTTCGCCTGCTCAGCCCAGGGAGCTTCTGGCAAATGAAGTCGCGCGTCTTCCTGACTTCCGTCCGAGACTTCCACCGGTACCTCATTGGGATCGACAACCGCACGGCGTATCTGAGCGAGCACCGGCGGAGCAATCCGTGGCGTGACGATCAGCGCATACAGCCACCACAGCCCGGTCAGGCTGGTCATGGCCATCAGCGTCATAAACATCCGCCGTAACAAAGTCGGTTCCAATGAGCGAGAGGTCGTACCAAACCGTAGCACAGGCGGCTCGCCTGTGATTTCATCGGCGTGGCCACACAGACGAGCCCCCTGTGCCACGTTCAGAAACCGTCTCAGGAGTTTGCGGCATCAGGGCAATCACGTCGGTGATGTCGATCAACCCCACCGGTCGATGGTCCTCATCGACGACGGGGAGTTCGCTGATCTTCTTCGCGGAGAGCATTTCGACCGCCTGCTGCAACAGAGCGTCTCCATCGATGGTCAGTGGCGACTTGGTCATCACTTCACAGATGGGCCGATCGAGTTGCCCTTCCCGATGTTGTTCCAACAGCCGCGCCAAATCGCTGTCGGTAAACAAACCTCGCAGGCAGCCGGCATCATCGACCAACATCACCGCACCGGTGCGTCGTCCGGAGGCTCCGTTCGACGAAAAGATGTCCCGAATCGTGGCTGCTTGCGACGCGATACGCAGTTGAGTTCCCTGACGCATCACCTCGCGGACGCTCCGCAGCCGGCGTCCCAAGCTCCCTCCCGGATGCAGCAACGCGAACTGTTGCGGCGTGAAACCGCGTACGCGGCTCAGCACCAGCGCGAGCGCATCACCCAGTGCGAGCATCGCCGTCGTGCTGGAAGTCGGTGCGAGTCCGTGTGAGCCCGCCTCGCGAATTGTTCCCAATCGCAAGACCACGTCCGCTTGAGAACCCAGCGTGCTTTGATCGCTGCCGGTCAGTGCGATGCACGGTACTCCGAGACTTCTCGCGGCAGCGACAACGTCACAGACCTCTTGAGTCTCACCGCTGTTGGAGATCGCCAGCACAATGTCGTCCGGACTCAAGCAGCCAAGATCGCCGTGCAGAGCTTCGGTCGGATGCAAAAACTGCGAGCGCGTTCCGGTGGAGGCCAGCGTGGCTGTCAGCTTCTGCCCGATGAGCCCCGCTTTGCCGATCCCGGTGACGACCACTCGGCCACGCGAGTGCGAGATCGCTTCGACCGCGCGACAAAAGTCGGTGTCCAGTCGATGAGCCAACTCAAGGAGCGTTTCTGCTTCTTGCTTGATGATCGAACGAGCTTCGCGCAGTTGCTCAAACTGTGAATAAGAAACCGCACGCTCTGCCGACACCGCCGCCATACTCATGAGTCGTCATCCTTGACTGAGTCATTGTCAGCCGAAAGTGTAGCCGGCTCTCGCCGAGCCTGTGAATTTCTCGTGGGATAAGCTTCCAGCTTGTCACCTTCAAAAGCAGTTCCGACAAGCTGGAAGCTTATCCTACGTAATTCTTCACAAGATCGCCGAGAGCCGTTCGCCCAGCGAGAGCGGGCTACTTTTCGGTGGCGGGTTATATGCCCGTTCAAAAAAAAGAGTCAATTGGGCACGAGCCGTTCCTTTGAGTTCGTGTGGCGTCGCGACATCGCCATTGACCCTCTACAACGAGCCTCCTAGACTCCGCCCGCTCAGTTGAGCAACCAGCGTTGACGTCACGAGTTAGATGCGTTGGCAGGAAGCCTCGCACGCCACTGTTGGCCAGCAAACGCTGGTGTCAACGAATGAATCCGCAATCACGCCTCGGCGAGGTTTCGCCTCAAGACAGGATGTCGTTCAACGCCGAGAGCTTTCTGCCATAGGCGAGCGGGGTGGCGTTAGCCCCCCGGTGGTTTTCACATCCAACCGGGGTGCTGACGCCGCCTTGCTCGCCAAAACAACCGTGCAAAACACACGCGTTTCCGATCAAGATTCAAAGAGACTCAATCCACAATGGACATTCTTGACACAGTCGGCGAAGTCTTCAGCCTGGCCACCGGCAAGTTCGAGCGATTTATCACCACCATGTTCGGCTCATCCAACGAGCGCCGTGTGCGTGGCCTCGGCTTTCTTCGTGAGAAAGACGGCAACACAAAAATCATTCCGGGCTCAACGCTCGATCGGATCAATCAGCTTGAGCCTGATTACGAGCGGCTGACCGAAGGCGAACTCCGCGAAACAGCCTCAAAACTCCGAGCCCGACTCGCTGACGGACAGACCCCCGATGACATCATTCCCGATGCGTTCGCGGCGGTGCGAGAAGCAGGCAAGCGCTATCTGAAGATGCGGCACTACGACGTGCAGATGGTCGGCGGTTACATCCTTCACAAAGGACAGATCGCGGAGATGGTCACCGGCGAAGGGAAGACGCTGGTCGCCACGCTGGCCGCGTTTCTCAATGGTTGCGCTGGCAAAGTGCATGTCGTGACGGTCAACGATTATTTGGCTCAGCGCGACATGGAATGGATGGCTCCCGTTTACATGAACTTGGGCCTGACGGTGAATGCGATTCAGTCTCCCATGAGCCCGCACGAACGGCAGCCGGCCTACGCCTGCGACATCACTTACGGAACGAACAACGAATTCGGCTTCGACTACCTCCGCGACAACATGAAACCAAGTCGTGATCAACAAGTACAAGGCCGGCTCGACTACGCGATCGTGGACGAAATTGACAACATTCTCATCGACGAGGCACGCACGCCGCTGATCATCGCCGGTTCGGCCTACGGAGATACCGACAAGTATCCGAAGGCCAACTGGATCGCGATGCAGTTGAAACGCGATGAACACTTCGAGGTGAAAGAGAAGGAGCACTCCTGTCATCTCACGGACGAGGGAATTCGGCAGGCCGAACAACTCGCGGGCGTCGAGAGCTTTTACACCGCCGGCAACATGGAGTGGCCGCACCTCATCGACAACGCATTGAAGGCACACCACCTCTACAAACGCGATGTCGAATACGTCGTGGAAAACGACGAGGTCATCATTGTCGATGAACACACCGGTCGCAAAATGCCGGGGCGACAATGGAGCGACGGCCTGCACCAATCGGTCGAGGCGAAAGAAGGAGTCAAGATCAAGGAAGAGACACAAACGCTCGCCACGGTCACGCTGCAAAACTTCTTCAAAATGTACAAGAAGCTGGGGGGCATGACCGGCACCGCGATGACCGAAGCGGAAGAGTTCTGGCGGATCTACAAATTGGATGTCGTTTCCATCCCAACCAATCGTCCGATGAAGCGCGTCAATTTTCCGGACGTCATCTTCCGCTCGGAAAAGGAAAAGTGGGAAGCGATCACTGAGGAAATTCAGCGCGAACATGAATCTGGCCGGCCGATTCTGGTGGGCACGGTCTCGATTGAGAAATCGGAAGTTCTGTCTAGTTATCTATCGAAACATGGCATCAAACATTCGGTGCTCAATGCCAAGTTCCACGAGCGCGAAGCGGAGATCGTGGCACAAGCGGGACGACTGGGTGCGGTGACGATCGCCACCAACATGGCGGGCCGCGGAACGGACATCATTCTTGGCGGTAACCCCGATCATCTGGCTTGGGATGAACTCAGCAAGAAGTATGCGTCAAAGTTGGATGTGCCCAAGTTTGAGTGGGACGAACTCACGAAGAGCATTCGAGAACGCGAAGGGATGATCGAAGACGCGAAGAAGGTCACGGAACTTGGTGGCCTGCATGTCGTCG
>JANNDA010001229.1:0-2317 GCA_031387195.1 Planctomyces sp.
GAAGCTCACAAGCTGGAAGCTTGTGGCTACGTAAGGAACACCGACATGCTGCGCCTCGTTTTCTGTTGGCTGCTACTAACGCCGGCCTTGGCTCTGTCCGACGACGGGACATTGATTCTGCATGGTGGCGGAAATGTTTCGGCGGAGGTCCGTGACCGATTCTTTGAGCTCGCCGGAGGCAAACAGGCAAATCTGCTGGTGATTCCGACCGCCGATTCCGAGACCCCGGAAGATGACGGGCGGTTGGACACGTGGCGCGCACGTAAGCCGGAATCGGTCGCCCTGCTGCACGCCTCATCGCGTGAGCAAGCCGAGGCGGATCAATTCGTCGAACCGCTGAAGCAGGCCACCGGCGTGTGGATCAGCGGCGGCAAGCAGTCGATCTTGGCGGCCACGTATCTGCGGACTCCGGTCGAACGGGAGTTGTCCGCACTGCTGAAGCGAGGCGGAGTGATCGCGGGCACTTCCGCCGGTGCGGCCATCATGAGTCGAGTCATGATCGTTCGCGGCGAGGTGCGTGAGGGATTTGACCTGTTGACTCACAGCGTGGTGGATCAACACTTCGCGGCACGCGATCGTCAGGATCGGCTGCTCAAAGTGCTGTTGGCTCACCCGCACAAATTCGGAATTGGTGTTGATGAGAATACCGCCGCGATCGTGCGCGGTGATCGTCTTTCGGTCATTGGTGAATCGACCGTGTCGATCTTTGCCGCGGCGGGAGGCAATCAAGCACAACGTGCCCAACTCCTCAAAGCGGGAGAGACGTTTGACCTGAAACCGCTCCGCAAATCAGCCGCAGGGCGCTAGCCCAATGGCACTTACTTTGAGCGGAATGGCGCTAGCCACCGGTGTTGTGGGGGCGAATTACCGGCGGCTAGCGCCTTGCCGCTCAACAAAGTAAGTGCCATTGAGCGTCTGCTCTCGCTGACGCTGCGGGTTACTTTCAGTCGCCCGCTTGCCCCTTCCAGCGGAGCCAATGATCGGCAATCACGATTGCCACCATCGCTTCGGCCATCGGAATGAATCTCGGCAACAAACAGGGATCGTGTCGGCCTTTGGTCCGAATGGTTGTCGGTTCGCCGGTGCGAGTCACCGTCGGTTGCTCAATCGGCAAACTACTCGTTGGCTTCACAGCCGCTCGCAGCACGATCGGTAACCCGGTCGAAATCCCGCCGAGCATTCCGCCGTGCCGATTTGAGTCCGTCGTGATTCCCGCATGGCCGTCGCGCGGATGAGTCGGGTCGGCGATGAAGTGATCGTTGTGCTGGCTGCCGCGCATCGTCACGCAGCCGAAGCCGATGCCGTACTCAACGCCCAGCACTGCCGGCAAACTGAAGAGCGCTTTTGCCAGATCGGCCTTCAGCTTGTCGAACACCGGCTCGCCCAGACCCGCCGGAACATTCGTCGCGACGATCTCGGCCGCGCCGCCGATCGAGTCCCCTTCTTTGCGAACCGCTTCGATCAGTTCCACCATGCGAGCGCCCGCATCGACATCAGGGCAGCGGATGATATTCGGCTCGCCGCTCGGCAGAGTTTCCACTTGTTGCATCGTCACCGCAGCAGGATCAGCGATCGTTGCACGCACGTCGCCCACTTGAACCACGTAGCCGATGACTTCGCCGCCGAACGCCTGTTGCAGAATTTTCTTGGCGACAACTCCCGCCGCGACGCGAGCCGTCGTCTCGCGAGCACTCGATCGTCCGCCGCCGCGATAGTCACGAAAGCCATACTTCGCATCGAAACTGAAGTCGGCATGACCGGGACGGTATTTCTCTTTGATGTCTTCGTAATCACGGCTCCGCTGATCGGCGTTGCGGATCAGAATTGCGACACTCGTGCCGGTCGTTCGTCCCTCGAACACACCCGCGAGAATCTCTGGCAGATCGTCTTCCTGCCGTTGCGTCACAATCTTGCTTTGCCCCGGTCGCCGGCGTCGCAAATCGACCAGCAAGTCTGCTTCCGACAACGGAATGCCGGGCGGAACGCCATCAATAATGACCACATTCCCCGGCCCGTGACTTTCCCCGGCCGTGGTAATCCGAAACGCTTGTCCGAATGAGTTGCCTGCCATGATTGGCCAAGTGTAACTGCGGATTCGATCGGAGTCCCGCCAGTGGATGTTTCGGGTATTCTGTCATCGAGAAAAGAACGACGATCATCCTCGGAGGTTTCTTGGAGACCAGCATGACTTTCGATTTTCGATCTCAGACAGTTCTCATCAGCGGCGGCACCAGCGGCATCGGGTTCGCAATCGCGCAAGCGTTCGTCGATGCGGGTGCCGACGTCATTGCCACGGGGGTGTCCGAGGATGTCGTCC
>JANNDA010001252.1:0-3090 GCA_031387195.1 Planctomyces sp.
GAATTTTGCGGTGCCTGACCCCCGACCGCTCCACACGACTGCGACATGTCGGGCTATACTTTGCCTGACATTTCCAAAGATTCCTTCGATAAGGAGTGACATTGTGAGCGTGGCCGCAGAAACCACGTGGAGTCGCTTTCAAGACGGTCGGTTGCTCACCGAGCCCCGTTGGGATGGCTCGTTGTCAGCGGAATCGAATCGTTCGTTTCCCGCGAACGGCATCGTCCTGCTGCAACTGGCTCACGACGAAGAGATCGATCGGAACGATACGCTGGCTTGGCGAACAACGCTCGCGGGGATCTTGGTCAGCGTGCTGATTCATGTGTGGGGGGCGACGAATCTTTCGGGCTGGTTCCTGGATGGCTCCGCAACGTCTTACGAACCGGTCCTCGAAACGAAGTTCACTGAACCGCCGCTGAAGACCGAGGTCGAAGAGGCGATCCCGTTTGAACTGGCGAATCCGAACGACCGCGAAATGGAAGTTCGCGAAGTGACACACGCGGCGAGCCTGGGTATCGCTCAAGTGATGGACGCTCCGAGAGCAGCCTCTGCCGCACCGCCGCAAGTTGTTCTGGCGGAAGCGCGGCTCGATGTGGCCAAGCTGCCGAGTTACGACGTTCCGGAAGGTTTGCAAGTCGATGATCGGCTAGTCGTCAAAGGTTCGACTGGTGAGCAGTTTGTGCAGATTGAATCGGCGCTCGATCGTGCTACTTGGGAAATCGCTCAGAACTTGCAGGAATCAAAACTGCTCGTGGTTTGGCTCGTGGATGGCTCGGCGAGTTTGAAAACGCAACGCGAGGCGGTGGCGAAACGGCTCAAGCGGATCTACGGCGAACTGGGGGCACTCAACGAAACATCGACGATTCCGCGGCATGAACGCGGACTGCTCAGCGCGGTGGTCATGTTCGGCGAGAAGACGAATATCCTGGTGAAACCCACGGACAACCTCGACGAGATTCAGGCCGCCATCGAATCGGCTCCGATTGACACTTCCGGAGTCGAGAATGTTTTTACGGCGGTCAAACAGGTGCTGTCGCTGTGGTCGAATTATCGCACCGAACAACATCGCCGAATCATGCTCATCACGATCACTGATGAAGCGGGTGATGACTTCGGCCGACCTCACGTGGAAGCGATCGCGTTGTGCCGACGCTACGGTGCGAAAGCCTACGTGATCGGCCCCATGTCGCCGTTCGGGGCTCGGAAGGGATTCGTCCCTTATGTCGCTCCGGAAAACGGCAAGACGTATCAACTGCCGATCGACCTCGGTCCCGAAGTGCCGATGGCCGAGAACGTCCGGCTGCCGTTCTGGTTCAATGGACCGCAGCACGAATACTTGTCATCGGGATTCGCGCCGTATGCGTTGGCTCGCATGGTGAGTGAAACTGGCGGCGTCTACTTCATGACCAACATGACCACGATGGCCGGGCTGGCTCCGATCGGCAGCTTCGATGAGGAGTCGCTCAAGCCTTTCGTGCCGGACTATCAGTTCGATGGGCCGGAAGAATTTCTACGCGATCTGCAAAAGCATCCGATTCGCATGGCGGTCATCAACGGGGCGCAGGTCAGTGGGCGATACACCGTGAAGGGGGCTCCGCAATTGAATCTGCGAGTGACCGACAAGAACTTTCGGCAGGTCGCGACGGACGCTCAGAAGTCCGTCGCCGAAAGCCAATACATGATCGACGCGATGTTGCAGGCTTACCCGGCGAACTTCGAGCGTGATCTTGATCGTGAACCCTCCTTGCGCTGGCGCGTGGCGTTTTGTTTGAACTACGGCCGGCTCTTGGCCAATCGAACTCGCAACCTGGAATACAACTTCGCACTCGCCACGATGAAGTCGAGCCTCGCGGAAGCGGACATCAACACTCGCTCGAATCAGTGGATCTTTCATCCCAGCCAGGAGGTCAAGAACTCCGGTGTCGCCAGTCGCAAGGGGGCACAGCTTGCGGCGGATTTACTTAACCGAGTGGTCGCTGAAGCACCCGGCACACCTTGGGCCATCATGGCGTCACGCGAACTCCAGAATCCGTTCGGCATCCGTGTCGAGGAACGGTTCATCCCGCCGCCAGTCTCGACACAGGGCAACAACACTCAGCCTCCCGCGAAGGCGAAACCGCGACCGCTCTTCGTCCCAGAGCCGCAAAAGAAGCAGCCTGCTCCGCCGCCACCCAAGCCACCTGTGCTGCCAAAGCTGTGAGACGTTATACCTTCCATCACTCTCGAAACCATTACTCCCAGGAGTTTGTCATGCGAACCTCGAACCCAGCTTTGAATCCCTCCACCTTTGAGAATTTCGGTGACTATGCCGTTGAACGCTCAAACGTGATGACCGTGGAAGGGACCGCGACCAAAACGGCGATGCTCGTGGTGTTGTTGAGTGCGTCGGCGGGCTACGTTTGGAATGAACTCCGAACTGCTGGCGGACTTCCCGGCGTGATGCCTTACGTCATTGGTGGCCTGGTTATCTCGTTGATCGCCGGCATTGCCATGTGCTTTCGACCGCAATGGTCGGCAATGCTTGCTCCGGTGTATGCCCTCGCCGAAGGGGCCGTCATGGGAGCGATCTCCGCTGCCTATGAAACCCAATTCCAGGGCATCGTCTTTCAGGCGATCTGCTTGACGATGGGCACGCTCTTCAGCTTGTTGACCGCCTATCGCACCGGGATCATCAAGGCGACCGAGAATTTCAAACTCGGTGTCTTCGCGGCAACCGGCGGCATCGCGATGCTGTACCTCGTCAGCATGGTGATGAACATGTTCGGATTCAGGATGCCGTTCTTGCACAGCGCTGGCCTGATCGGGATCGCGATCAATGTCGTGGTGGTGATCGTTGCCGCATTGAATTTGGTGCTCGACTTCGACTTCATCGAAGAAGGTGCCAAACGCGGAGCCCCGAAGTACATGGAGTGGTACGCCAGCTACGGACTGCTCGTCACGTTGGTCTGGCTGTATGTGGAATTTTTGCGGTTGCTCTCGAAGCTCAATAGCCGCAATTAGGAGATTAAGTTCACGGCCCTGAATGAGATGTTTCGGACGATTGTTTAACCGCACGCCGCAGGCACGCGTGTTTGGAAACGCGCGTGCCTG
>JANNDA010001292.1:0-5463 GCA_031387195.1 Planctomyces sp.
CGTCAGCTTGTTTGTATTTGTAGAGTTTGTTTGGTTTCTTCCCCTGATATTAGTTTGTTTCCCGCAGCAAACCACGACAATCCTGACCGGGCGGAGAATAATAGTGACATGGCGGACCGCCCGGCCGAGGCAGCCAGTGCATCGATTCGGACACCCGGCGCGTAGGCCGCATCCACGAGCAGTGCCAGCACATCATCGCCAAACACATGCCGGTCGCGGGCTCGGTCGCGAAGAAACGTCAGCGCCTGCATCCTGGCCACGCCAAACGCCCGCACAATGTTGTCGCGCGTGCGTCGCGTGCCGCTGGAAACGATCGAGGGGACGCAATCGTTGCCGGACGACTGGTTCGACCGATTCCTGTTTTCGTGCAGTTGGCTGGCTCACGATTTCGCGGCGGCGCTGTGTGCTACCAATCGACGTGAGACTTGTGCGAAGGTCCGACAGGCCAATAACGAGTTGGCCTCCAAGGCACTAACCCAAATTATTCAAGAAGGAACCACGGATCACGCGGATGTCACGGAGTCATCTGGATCTTGATTGCGCGACAGCAAAACAGACTGTCAAAACTACTGACGGCGAATTCTCGGCGCAACTTCCTTCATCCCCGAATCATCCGTGAACTCCGTGTGATCCGTGGTGAATAATCCAAGCTAGCCACCGGTCTGCTGAAAATCACCGGCGGCTAGCGCCTTGCCGCTCACTTCACACCACTTTCAACTGCAATGGCGGAGAGCCATTTTTTGTGAATCACACACGTGACGCCCGAGAACTTTTTCCAAAAATGAGCACATCATGCGACAACTTCAATTTGCGTTCGTAATTCTCGCACTCATGTCAGCCAGCGGCTTCTCGGCCGAGCCGGCGTCGAATGCGTCGCTGATTGCGAACGGTGATTTCGAAGCGGACACGAATTCCGATCAATGGCCGGATGGTTGGGCTCGCGCGAAGAGTGGCGTTACCTGGCGCGAGGAAGAGGGCAATCGTTTTCTGCGGCTGGTTTCCGAGAAGCCGGGGGAGACGGTCCTGCTCTTTCACGCGGTGACGTTGCCGGAAGAATGCCGAGCACTCACGCTGAGCTGGCGAATGCGTTGCTCGGATTTGAAGCCGGGGAAGCAACCGTGGTTTGATGCGCGCGTGCTGTTGGACTTCAAAGATGCGGCGGGGAACAAGCTGGCGGGCGGCCCATCGGCACCGTACTTGCGGAAGAACACCGAAGGCTGGGTCGAGCGCAGCATCAGCTTTCTCGTACCCGACGGAGCACGCACGTTGGACTTCATGCCGGCGCTGTTTCAGGTGGAGCGCGGCACGTTCGATCTGGATGACGTAACGCTCAAGCTGACTGATCCGGTGCCGCTGCAAGAGGCGGCGAAGGTCGCAGTGGTAGCGGCCAAAGAAAAGCAGAGGAAGGATGCAGCGGCTCGGCGGGCGAAGGCGAGTGCCGTGTGGCTGAAGGAGGGCTCGCTGCTCACCAACGGCAACTTTGAAACCGACAAGAAGTCGGTTGGCTGGCCGGACGACTGGGGACGACTCAAGACGGGCGGACGTTGGGAATTGGAAGACCCCCATGAAAATCACTTCTTGCGACTGACGACCGACGAGTCGGGGCAAACGATTCTGCTCTATCGAGCCGTCGATCTTCCCGCAGGTGTGGAAGCTTTGGAGCTAACGTGGCGGCAGCGCATCAGCGATCTCAAGCCGGGCAAAGAACCGTACTTCGACGCGCGGATCATGCTGGAATTCAAGGACGAGGCCGGTCAGAAGCTGTCGCAGAAACCATCGCCGCCATACTCGCGTAGCAACACCAGCGGCTGGGTGGATCGCCGCATTCAGTTCCTCGTTCCAGCGCAGGCACTCACGCTGGAGTTCATGCCGGCTCTGTTTCAGGTGCAGCGCGGCACGTTCGATCTGGATGACATCACGCTGAAGCCGATCGACGCGGCTGCGCTGGTGGCTGCGGCGAAAGCGGCGGCGGAAGCCGAGCGGTTGGCGACGGTCGCTCCAGAAGCTCCGCAACGCGCGCAGTGGCCGTCGGAATTGCACGTCGTCGGCAATCAGATTTTGAACTCCGAAGACAAGCCGGTGTGGCTGCAAGGAGTCAACGTCGTCAGCCTCGAATGGTCGGCCGGTGGTGAGCGAGTCCTGAAGTCCGCGTTGGTCGCCGTCGAAGACTGGAAGGCGAACGCGATTCGCTTGCCGGTCAAAGAAGAGTATTGGTTTGGAAAAACCGCCGGTCAGAAGGATGGCGGCGCGGCTTATCGCCAGCTCGTCGAGCAGGTCATCACGCTGGTCTCCAATCGCGGCGCGTATGTGGTGCTCGACCTGCATCGCTTCCTCGCGCCGAAAGCAGAGCACGTCGCGTTCTGGAAGGACGCAGCCACGACCTACGAAAATCACCCGGCCGTCTTGTTCGATCTGTTCAACGAACCGCATGGCGTCTCATGGGAAGTCTGGCGCAACGGAGGTTTCGTCGCCGAGAAAACTCAGCCCGCAAACGCTGATGAAAATGCCTTTCTCACTCCCGAAGAGAGGGCGAACGTCGCGAAGGGTTTTCAATCACCTGGCATGCAGCGACTGGTGGAGGCGGTGCGCGAGACCGGTGCGCGCAACATCGTCATCGCGGGCGGATTGGATTGGGCCTACGACCTCTCTGGGATCGCCAATGGTTTCGCGCTGACCGAATCGGGTGGCAACGGCATCGTCTATTCCACACACATCTATCCGTGGAAGCGCGACTGGGCTGGCAAGGTGCTGCTCGTCGCCGACAAGCATCCGATCTTCGTCGGCGAAGTCGGAGCAGACATCAAGAAGATGACCTTCATCCCCGCCGAGGCTCAGGAAGACGCCGCCACCTGGGTTCCCGAAATGCTGGGCCTGATCCAGAAGCACAAGCTCCACTGGACCGGGTTCTCATTTCACCCGAAAGCTTCGCCCGTGATGATCAACGGCTGGGATTACGCTCCCACTCCCGTCTGGGGCCAACCTGCCAAAGACGCTCTGTCCGGCAAGCAATTTGAACTGAAGAAACTCCGCTGAAGCAGCCTGCATCAGAATTTCCTCGGCTCATGAATAAAGGCTTCGGGGGGGATGCCTGCTGTCGTGCAGCGACCAGCGGCCAACATGCCTCTCGACCAGAGAGTACGCTCCACGAGCACACGCAGAAGAGTTTCCAAGCCCGCCTGAGCCGCGCGGCATTCCAAGATTCCGATCGCCCGGGCGATGGCCTCCAGAGTGCAAAGATTCTGGTCGCTGCGTTGAGCCCGCAGGCGGTACTCGGAAATCGGCCCCGCTGGCAGTTGGACATGTGGGATGCCGACCAAGTAGGGCGCGCGACGCACGAACTTTTTGGTTTGCCGCCAGCTCGCATCCGGCACGATCAGGTTCACCGGTCCCGACAGACGGGATGCGAACTCGGCCGTCAGTTCCACGGCCCCCGAACTGGGATAGAGCAGGAGCGAGGGCCGGCCCGCCTGAACCAACCCGTCGGACGACATCCGTTCGTCTTGTCGGCCGTGAATCCGGACTTCGCTGTTCGTCAGTGCTTTGGCCGCCAGCCTCGCCGTGTTGGTCGTCAGCACCTCCTCGCAGGTGTGCATGAGAATGATCACGCGCGTCTGAAGAGCAAGCTGCGGAATCAGCGTGCAGAAACAAAGCGCTTTGCGGATCTCGCAACCCGGGCAGCGGTGTGTGGAACAGGCTGGTCGCATTGGACGCCTTCAGGAATTGAACCGGCCTCGCATCCGGGGATTACTTTGGTCGGCGAGCTTACCAGGAGCAGAGTGAGTTGGCAGTGAGGATGGGCGATTGACGGCGCGTGGTCGTATGTGGGCACGGACAACCAAGGCATTCCGCTGGACCAGCCGACAATGAACCTGGGCTTTCTCGATGGCGGTACTGCAGGCCACGAATTTGGTCATGCCATCGGTCTGTCCCACGAACACCAGAACCCAGAAGGTGGCATCGAGTGGAATGAAGCCACGGTACTGAAAGAACTGGCCGGGCCGCCCAACAACTGGACTCCAACGATGATCCGTCACAACGTGCTCGATAAGTACCGTGCGAATCAGGTGCGGGGTACGAAGTTCGATCCCGATTCGATCATGCTGTATTTTTTCCCCGGCACTTGGGTCAAAAGCGGCGGCGGCACTCATGCCAACGAAGTCCTTTCCGCCGTCGATAGGTCCTACATCGCCAGCGCGCAGGCTTATCCAAAAACGGCTCCCACGGTAGACGATGCCACCGTGATCAAGATCAACGCGACCAAACGGACTGCGGCAGCGATTGGCAAAGTGGGCGAGGAAGACCTCTTCAAATTCACCGTCGAGACTGGCGGCGATCATGTGATCGACACGCGCGGGCCGACTGATCTCGTCATGAAGCTGTTCGGCCCAACAGCCAGACGAGCGTGATCGCTGAAGACGATGACAGCGGCTACGAAACGAACGCTCGCATCCGAGCCAGCCTGATTCCAGGCACTTACTACGTTCAAGTGCGGCACTACAACCGGGCCAGTGGCGTGGGCAACTACAGCGTCAAGGTGCAACGCGCGTAGCGTCACGTTGATAGATGGAACGACCTCGGGTGGCCCAGGATTTTTCGGCAGCAGTGATTTCTGGCTCGCCGAAAGAGAGCGTGCCGTCGTGGTAGCGTTTGAGCGTGAACTTGTCAGCCCAAGCTTTCTCGGCGGCGGTGCGGAAGTCGCGGTGTTCTTGGTCGCCGACGAAGTATGCTGAGAGTTGCGTCGAGGTCAGTTGGGCTCGAATCCATTTGAGGGACGCCTCGCGTTGTTCTCATGTTTCATTTGTTGAGATTGGCAAAGTATCGGAGGGGAGATTCTGCCCGACGATCAACTTCGCCACAGTCTGAAGTAGTCCGGGAAGGTCGGTTTGGGTGATCTGCCACACGTCGGAGTCGCGGATCACATCGTAGCCGTGAATGATCAGATTGCGGAAATTGACAATTTGCCGGCCGTTGGGAATTTGAGCAAACAACTCAGGGTCCGCTTTGCGGAGCCGCCCCAAAGCCTCGCCGATGATTTCAAAGTTGCGTTCCACACCACAGCGCAGAAAACGGTTGGCAAGGTAGTCGGCCTCGCTCAAGCCGTGAGTCACCTGCGAGATCAGTTCTGCGGCCTGGTGGACGTCATCAAGCCACTTGAGACACTTGAGTTCCATCGTAGATCACCGTTCGTGTCTTGCTGGCTTCTTCACGAAAGAACCGATTTTCCAGTGCGGAAGGCATCACGAGATCGACCGAACGGCCGAACAATTCCGCGAGACGTTGCCGCAATTCAACGAACCGCGACATCCACGGACCGAAGTCGTAGCCCGATGGAAACTCGATGAGGAAATCGAGATCGCTGCGGTTGGGATCGAACGCTGGCGTACAGATGGAGCCGAAGAGTTCCAGCCGTTGCACGCCAAACTCTCCGCACAGCCGTCGCAGCGCGGATTCATGTTGTGCGAT
>JANNDA010001335.1:0-1662 GCA_031387195.1 Planctomyces sp.
CTCATCTCGGTCGAAACTTCCTGCCGCAATTTGACGAAGGGAGCGTGCAGGTCAACGTCACTCTGCCGCCGGGTTCGTCGCTGCAAGCGTCCAATCAAACGGCCAAGTCCATCGACGCCAAGTTCCGACAAATGCAGAAGTCGGAGAAGAACCCCAAGGGAGAGATCATTCATTTCGTCCGCCGCACGGGCCGGGCCGAGATGGACGAGCACGCGATGCCGGTCAGCGCCAGCGAATACATCCTGAGCATGAACCCGGAGAGCGGCCGGCACCGCGAAGACATTCTCAAGCAACTCTTGGCGGAGATTCGCGACGAAGTGCCCGGCGTGGATATCGAAGTCGAGCAACCGCTGGCGCACCTCATCAGCCACATGGTCTCCGGCGTGTACGCTCAGATTGCGATCAAGGTTCACGGCGACGACCTCGACACGTTGCAGCAAGTCTCCGAGCGTGTGAAAGCCACGGTGCAGAGCGTTCCCGGTGTCACGCCCCCCGTCGCCGAAGCGATTCGTCAGACGGAAGAACTGCACATTCGGCTGCGGCCGGACGACTTGGCGTTCCACGGACTGACGCGAGCCTACGTCGCTCAAATTCTTCAAACCGCGTTGCAAGGCGAGGTCGTCTCGCAAGTGCTGGAAGGCCAGCGGCGGTTCGACCTGCTGGTGCGTCTGGAAGAGAACTACCGCACCGACTATGCGAACCTTGGCCGGTTGCGCATCGACCTGCCGAACAATCGCGGCCAGATCGAACTCCGCGAACTGGCCGACGTCGGCGAAGGGGCCGGACCCAACGCGATCAACCGCGAGAACGCCCGTCGCCGCATCGTGATCCGCTGCAACACGCAGGACCGCGACCTCGCCAGCGCCGTCGCCGAAATCCAGCAGCGAGTCGGGCGTGAAGTCACGTTGCCCGAAGGCTACTTCATCGAATACGGCGGCCAGTTCGAGAGCCAGCAGCGTGCGACGACGCTGATCCTCACGCTGGCGGCCATCTCGGTGGTCGGAATGTTTGTCGTGCTGATGATCCTGTACCCGTCGATTCGGATCGTGCTGCAAATCCTCAACGCCCTGCCGACCGCGTTCATCGGCGGCGTGCTGGCACTGGTCATCACGCAACAATCACTGACCGTTGCCAGTCTGGTCGGCTTCATCTCGCTGGGCGGCATCGCCGTCCGCACCGGAATTCTGCTCGTCACGCACTATTACCACTTTATGAAGTAAGACGGCTAAGCCTTCACGCCGGAGATGGTCGTGCGCGGAAGTCTGGAGCGACTCGCTCCCGTGCTGATGACAGCTCTGACAGCCGGCATCGGCCTCGTGCCACTCGTTCTCGGCGGGCAAGAGCCGGGTCGAGAAATCCTGTATCCCGTCGCCACCGTGATTCTCGGTGGACTCGTGACCTCAACATTCTGCGAGTTCCTGATTCACCCCGGCCTGTTCTGGAAGTTCAGCGGCAAGGACGCCGACGCGCTCGTGCATCAAGCCCGCTCGGAAGGCGACAACCTCATCGGATGATAACACCACTGACAGCGCCCCTGCGTGAGACGCGCTGGTCAGATCACTCCCCTTCACGCAACATTTTTCTCAGAAGGAACCACGAAATGACACGCTTCTCTTTGTGCTCCAGTTTGCTGCTCACGCTGACGCTCGCCATTGGCTGCGG
>JANNDA010001348.1:0-3152 GCA_031387195.1 Planctomyces sp.
GAATCAACGAAAATCCAAAGCCCTGAAAGGGCGACACGATCTCGTTCGCGTTTGGTGTCTCGCCCTTTCAGGGCTTCAAGGAACTCCGGGGTATTCGTACCCAGGGCGTTGCCCTGGGCTGGCTTATTGCTGCCCCTTCGGGGCGAAAGCGCAACTTCAAAACTTGTGCGTCGGGTTAGTTCGGAAGACCCCTCGCTTGCGCGTCGGGCTAGATCCGGGCCATGAATGATCCCGGTCAGAGGCTGAGAGTCAGATTGCAGGGTTGATGTGTCTGACATATTGAGCGACCGTCGCTCAATATGCAGGGTCTGAAAACTTTGCTCGAACGCTTGGCGTTGCGTCAAAAGCGGTCTCATGCCCCCCGTTCGCTGGGAATGGGCTGGATGCGGAGCGATCAACTGCCAAGCCGATGGCACCACGCGACGTAAACACGCCGGGCGCTCGATTCCCAATTGCGGTGCGGGCTGAGGCAGCCGGTCACTCACACGCATGGTGGCTCAGTTCAGACGATCTGGGTCCAACTTGTGGAGGGGGAATTCAGGCAGTCGTGACTGGCCCGGTGTCACGAACAGCCCTCTTTGATCCACGCGATCAATCAAGTTTCAGGGGTCAAAACATCCGTCGCTATCGGAACAAACAGCACACCCTCCTGGATTGCCGCACGCGTGACATGGTGCTGTCAGGGTTTCCACGACGTCACGTATCCTCCTTCTTCTCATGTTCTGAGGGCGTTTTCAAGAATCTTGTGTCGCGAATCTAACAGTTGGGCAAGAACCAGCGATTGGGGGGAGGATTACGCCGGTCTTGCCGGGAACAAGAGGCACCATCACGTGGCCACAAGCTTCCAGCTTGTGAGCGATTGGCGGGCAAGCTGGAAGCTTACGCCACGTTGAAAACGTGCTGACGCTCATGGATTCCAAGTGCGCTGAAGGTCGCTCGCCCCGAAGGAGCAACGCCGTTAAAGATTTGAACTCAGCGAAATTCGCGGCAATACAAGCCCGACGCGCCAGCGAGTGCATCCCTTGTATTTTCCGGCCTCAAAATCCTTAACGGCGTTGCCTTTCAGGGCTCTCGGTCATGTTCGCATTCCCCAGCCCAGGGCGTTGCCCTGGGCTGGCTTATTGCTGCCCCGTTGGGGCGGAACCACAATGGCGCAACTTCAAAACTGACGCTTCGGGTTATATTCGTGCCGTGAATCGGTCAGGTGAACCTCCGGGAGACATGTTGATGAATGGCCCAATGACGCACACTGGTGGTGACTCATTTCACCACGACAGCGTTTCGGAGATCACTCGCCGTGCGTTTCTGGGAAGGTACGCTGGCGGGATCGGCAGCTTGGCGCTCGCTTCCATGTTGTCTCGTGGGCTGGTTGCTCGTGCCGACACGGCGATTCCGGCGATGCAACGCCCGACGGCGAAAGCGGTCATTTGTTTGTTTCAGCACGGTGGACCGAGCCAGATGGATCTGTTCGATCCGAAGCCCGCGCTGCAAAAGTTTCATGGCCAGCCCTATCCGGGGGGCGAACTCGAAGTCCACTTCGACAAGCAGCAGGGAAACGTGCTCGGTTCGCCGTACTCGTTTCGCAACTGCGGCGAGTGCGGGATGACGTTGTCGGAACTGTTGCCGCACACCGGTCGCATTGCTGATGACATCACGCTGATCCGCTCGATGAGCACGGAATCCGTTGATCACGAATCGGCGTTGCGGTTGATTCACAGCGGCAAGTTCATGTCCGGATTGCCGACGATCGGTGCGTGGACCGTGTATGGGCTCGGTGCCGAAAACGAAAACCTTCCGGCGTATGTCGTGCTGGCCGATCCTGGTGGCTTGCCGGTCGATGGCGAAAAGAATTGGTCGAGCGGTTGGTTGCCCGCAGTCTATCAAGGGACGGTCTTTCGCTCGGGACCGTCGCCGGTGCTGAATCTGCAAACGCCGAACGGAGTCTCCCCCGCCGCGCGACAGAATCAATTGCGGTTTATCGACGCGATCAACAAGCAGCATCTCAAACGACATCCAGAGAACAGCGAACTCGCCGCACGCATCGCCAACTTTGAGACCGCCGCGCGAATGCAAATGGCGGTGCCCGATGTGCTCGATCTGTCCCAAGAGACGGCTGCGACGAAGCAGGCTTATGGACTCGATCACCCGGCGACGCAGGAATACGGCACGCGCTGTTTGATCGCTCGGCGCTTGATCGAACGCGGCGTGCGTTACGTGCAAATCTTCATGGCCGGACAACCGTGGGACACGCACAGTAAGAACGCCGAAAGCTTGAAGGGCTTGTGTGCGCGCACCGATCAACCCAGTGCGGCACTCGTCGAAGACCTCAAACAGCGCGGGTTGCTCGACGAGACGATCGTTCTGTGGACGGGAGAATTTGGACGCCAGCCAGTCTCTCAAGGAGCTGATGGCCGCGATCACAATCGGCGAGCGTTCTCGTTGTGGCTCGCCGGCGGCGGCTTCCGAGCGGGTCATGTTCACGGGGCGACCGACGATTTCTCGTACCAGTCCATCGAGCAAGTCGTCAACGTGCATGACCTGCACGCGACGCTGTTGCACACACTGGGCATCGAACACGACTCGCTGACGTTCCCCTACGACGGCCGTGATGCGAGTTTGACCGACGCCGAGGTGACGCACGCTCGCGTCGTCCACGAAGTGTTGGCGTGAGTCACCGAGCGGCGAAGCCGCAAGTACGTAGCCGTCATCGCTCCGCGTGACGAGCCGAGTGCTTATCAACGTCTCGTGAAGCGACCGGCTCATCACGCGGAGCGATGATGGCTACGTAGAAAGTCGCAGCCGCAACATATCCAGCGCCGACTTCGCCGCTCGGTTGCGTGCGAAGGAGATATCTGCAACGGGGATGTGTTCTTGAACTTCGGTGCCTGACGCATCAGCCAGCGCGAGATACAGGCGCGGGATTTCATCCGCGTGATTGCCGGGTGTTCGCAACGAACCGGCAATCGACAAGGCGAAGTCGGTGCCGAATTGCTGCCGTGTTGATTCTGCCAACCAGCGAGCTCGCGCGGCGGTATCCGTAAGCGTCTCATCGTGGGGGCCCGTTTCAACGGGCCCGGGTAACCCCAGTTGTGGCCCGGTGGGCACCGGGCCCCCCATTGGGCCCCCGACGAAGCAATGCGCGCGCGGTGTGG
>JANNDA010001354.1:0-3156 GCA_031387195.1 Planctomyces sp.
CCAGCGAGTGCATCCCACACAACGCTCTGAATGAATGCACTCGCTGGCGCGTCGGGCTTGTATTGGTACGTTTTCACCAGCCGTTCGCCTAAACAGGCGAGCGGGGCTGACGCCACCCGCTCGCCAGAATGTCTCTCGCATGGTCGTTCGAGCTGCGAGAGACTGCGGTCATCGGCTACTTCAGCGTATCTGCCGGGACGTCATGCGCGATGCACGCCACGCAATCTCCCTGCGTGACGACTGACGGTCCTCGGCAAGCGATGAGCACTCCGGCGGTCGGTGCGATGACTGGAACAGGTTCGCGTTCGGGACGTTCGATGAAGTGGATCAGACCCACGACTTGATCGGCCGCGACCTCTTCGCCAAGTGCGACTACGTTTTCATAGAGGCCGGACTCTGGAGCGAATCGGTAATCATCGCGATGCAGCGCTTGCACCCAGCGAGTCGGCTTGAGGCCGCGCTCGGCACGACTCAGTTTGGGCTCGTTGAGTACTCCGAAATGAATCAGCACGTTCCGCAAACCGCTTTGAGTCAACCGATGCACGGCCGTCGTCACGGGCTCGCCGCCGCCCATTTCCGTGGTGATGACGATCTTCCCCTGACTCTCCGCTTCGACGGGAAGCAGTCCGGTCCCGGCAATGTCGGTGTAGAGAAAACACATCTCCGAGCCCCAGGCCTCCGTGCCGGCCATCATTTGCCGACGCTGTTCCAGGTCCGGAACCAAGTGCATGTGAGCGCACGGCACGAAGTCCACGCTTCGCCCACCGGTGTGAATATCGATGACGATATCAGCCAGCGGAAACAACACGGTCGTCAGGTAATGAGCCAACATTTCCGACGGCGTCCCGTGAGCATTTCCCGGAAAGCAGCGATTGAAGTTTTTGCCGTCCAGCGGCGACAACCGAGTCATCGCCTTCGAGCCGGACATTGTCAGGCAGGGAATCAGGATCACGCGGCCCCGAACATCGGCCTCTTGCAGTTCGCGACAGAGTTTCAGGATCGCCACTTGGCCGGGGTACTCGTCACCATGATTTCCGGCCATCGCCAGCACGGTCGGGCCGTCGTGATCGGTGTCGCGAACGCCGTCGCCATCTTTGTCCGAGTGGGGTTCGCCGTTCTGAATCACCGTGATCGGCACCATCAAATTCGCCCAACCGCCGAGGTTGTACGAATAGGGGATCATCAGGTGCCCGTGTTGTTTCCCCGGTCGGTCGAAATCAACGGTGGCGTGAATCTGCGTGTTTGCCATGATTGAACTCTGCTGCGGTGTTCGATTCCTGGTGCAACTTCCGAGCGACGATCGTAGCGATAACTGAGCCCGACGCGCAAGCGAGTGGTTGCGTCGAGGAATCACTCGCTTGCGCGTCGTGCTGGTACGCCGGCTCCACCCGCCGACTCGCTCAGTCGAGACGGCTTTGTGAGACGGCTACAATTCGCCTTTGTTTTCCAGACTCTGTCCCGCAAATGGTAGAGACCTCGTAGGACGGGCACTCTTGCCCGTCATTTTACGGTGATTCGACGGGCAGGAGTGCCCGTCCTACGGATTTACGGGACAGAGCCTAGTTCTTTTTGCGATTTGAAAAGGTTCCCAGCGTGACGCGCATCTTTGTGACATTGGCCTCAGTGAGCACGATGCTGTTGCTGACGGTGTTCTTCATCGGGCTCAACATCGGCGATCCGAAGCTTCCCGAATCGCAGTCACTGATCTCGTGGCACATGATGCTGGCGCTGAGTGGCCTGGTATTCGCCGCGTTGGTCCACGCGCTCTCCCTGACGTACTTCATGGGGACGGGACGTTGGATGGAAGACGTCAGCAAGGCGTATCAACTCGATGCCCATTGGCGGAATGAAACCAAGCGGCTGAAACACCGCACGCTGCCACTGATGTCGCTCTGCCTGCTGCTACTGCTGTTCGCGATCGGTTTCGGAGCCGCCGCCGATCCCGCCTCGAAAATGGGATTTGAAGGTTGGGGCGGCTTATCGGCTGGGATGTGTCACATGCTCACGGCGATCGCGACCGTCGGCGTCAACTTTTTTGCCAACGTCCGCGAGTTTCAAGCCATCGAACGCAACGGCGAGTTGGTCAACGCGGTGATGCAGAAAGTCCGTGAACTGCGCATCGCTCGCGGCCTGCCGGTGTAGTTCAGCCACTCCGAGGCTGTGAACTTTTCGTGGGATAGGCTTCCAGCCTGCCTTGTTTCCGGGTTGAGTTGACCGGCGGTAAGCATATCCCACGTCAATTCTTCACAGCCACTCCGAGGCTGTGATTTTGTCGTAGAGCAGGCGGCTCGCCTGCTTAATTTCGCGGACAAGACAAACAGGCGAGCCGCCTGTTCTACGAAAAGTGATTTTGGTCTACCGGGTCAACGGCCCGCTCAGTTTTTCTCCGTGATGGTTGTGGTAACGGTGGCATTCCAGGCAATCGAAGCGGGCTCCTTGCCGCGTGTTCGCGAGGAATGCCTTCAGGTCGGTCGTTGAGTTGCTCGGATTGTTGTGATTCTTTTGATCTTCGGTTTTGGAAAGTAACGCTTCCGCCCACAACGCCGGTTCCTCCGAGTGGCACGCACGACAGACGTTGATGGACGGGATCAGCACATCGCCGGTGTTCTTGCTCTTCTCGACATCGACGTGACATGCGGAGCAGTTCAGCAGGCGATGCGATCCGTGATGGAACTCACCGTGCATCAGCCAGCGTTGCGGGATGTTGGTCGGGACGATTTTCCAGTCGGCCTGTGCGAGCGGTTGTTTCTCGCGGATTGGTTTTGCTGCGGCCGGTTCGACTTGATGGCAATAGCGGCAGCCGCCGGTGGCCTCGTAGCCGAACTGGCGATGCCGGTGTTGTCGCACGATCACCTCGGCTTGTCCGACGGCGTCGAGGACTTCTTGCGCCTGATTCTGCGACATGTTTTGGAAATCACGATGTCCCGGAATCGGTCGTGAAGGTTCTTCCTTCTGCGGTGGCGCAGTGGTTGTTCCGATGCCCTTCAAGGCTCGCAGTGTGTAGTTCTCGGTCAAAAAACCGCGCACGATGTCGGGCGTTTCATGCGGCACGCTTTGACCGGGGAAGTGTTCGTGATCGAACAACAGCGGATGGCATTCGCGACAATGCCGCTCGAACGAGATCGGCTGCATGTAACGCCGTTCGCCGTCCGGTTC
>JANNDA010001381.1:0-3174 GCA_031387195.1 Planctomyces sp.
GTATTTTTTGTTAATAATTTTGGTGGTATACCCTTCCTTGTTTTCGTAAGTGTTTTTGATGGTGAAATGCTGGATTCTTACCCCACGAGAGGTTCACAGGCTTCGGAGCGACCGGACCATGTCGCTCAGTCGCTCCGTGACTGAGATTCATCCCGTCCTACCCCATTGACAGGACAAAGCCTAGCATCTTGCTGCGCTCAATGGTGAGCATGATTGAGGGATGATTGCATGAATTCGCCGCAGTCCGAACCGACTCCACAACCGCTGCCGAAGCGAGCGAGCGTGTTGTTTCAGCTCACCGCGATGTCGGCGGTCCTCTTCATCGTGACGGTGCTCGCGTTAGTGGCCACAGTGTTCGGCGATCCGTCAGCACCCGCCGCCAGAAAGCTCAATCAAAACGCTGGCAAACTCAACGCAATCGAAGTCGCCGCAACGCTGTTGCTGGGATTGGCCGCGATGACCCAAGATCGACGTCAGACGCTCTCTGAGCAGAAACAACTCAATTCAGAGACTATTCGAGAAGGTTGTTTTAGGGAGCCTCGCCCGCCCGAAAACAACCTTCTCGAATAGCCTTTCAATGAAGGAAACGCATGTCGGAATCGTTGCAAGCCGAAGCCGAGCGGTTACGGGTCGAACTATGGCGGCACAATCGGCTGTATTACGTCGAAGCCAAGCCGGAAATCACGGACCTCGATTACGACCGGCTGATCAAGCGACTGGAAGAGATCGAGCGAGCACATCCCGAACTCGACGTGCCCGACAGCCCGACGCACAAAGTCGGCGGCGAGCCGATCGAGGGGTTCGTGCAGGTTGATCATCGCGTGCCGATGCTCTCGATCGAAAATGTCTACGCCGAAGAAGGGGTGAAGAAATTTGATGCCGATGTGCGGAAGTCGCTCGGAGCCGCGACTCAGCCGGAGTACTCGATTGAATTTAAGATTGACGGCGTCTCGCTGGCGTTGATCTACGAGCACGGCGTGCTGACGAAAGCGGTGACTCGCGGTGACGGGCGGCGCGGTGATGACGTGACCGAAAACGCAAAGACGATTCGCGGAGTGCCGCTGCGGTTGTTTGGCGGTGAGCCGAAAAAACGCAGTTCGTTGTTTGCCGACGACGACATCCCTCCGATCGTGGAGATTCGCGGCGAGGCGTACATCGCGAATTCCGATTTCGCTCATATCCGGGCCGGACAAATTACCGCTGGCGATGAGCCGTTCGCCAATCCGCGCAACGCGACCACCGGAGCGTTGAAGTCGCACGATCCGAAACAGTGTGCGTCACGCCGACTGCGATTCTTTGCCCACAGCATCGGCTACAGCGAGGGAACGACGTATCAAACTCACGGTGAATTCCTCGAATCGATCCGTCGCTGGGGCGTCCCGACCACTCCGCGCGTCGCTACGTTTCCGAGCATGGACGCCACATTGGAATACGCGCACCAATTGATGGACGAACTGCATACGCTCGACTTCGAGGTCGATGGTTTGGTCATCAAGGTCAATTCGATTGAACAACGCGAGCAGCTCGGCCGCACGAGTAAAGCGCCGCGCTGGGTCATCGCTTACAAGTGGGAAAAGTACGAAGCAGTCACGCAACTCGAAGAGATCGAAGTGCAAGTCGGCAAGACCGGCGCGTTGACTCCGGTCGCGCACCTCAAGCCGGTTGAGATCGCCGGCTCAACGGTGTCGCGATCGAGCTTGCACAACGCAGACGAAGTCGCGCGGCTTGGTCTGAGAATTGGCGATTGGGTCGTTGTCGAGAAAGCGGGCAAGATCATTCCGCACGTCGTCCGCGTCGAAGAGCATCTCCGCGACGGCAGCGAGCAGCCGTATGTGTTCCCCACGCAATGTCCGGTCTGCAACACGGATGCCGTGAAAGACGAAGGGGGCGTTTACATTCGCTGCCCGAATCCGCAGTGCCCTGCACAGTTTCGCGAGTGGCTGCGGTTCTTTGCGTCACGCGGTGCGATGGACATCGAAGGACTCGGCACAAAGCTGGTGGAGCAGTTGACCGACAGCGGCCTCGTGGGCTCGTTGCCCGATGTCTATCGACTGCGAAATCGACGCGACGAACTGCTGGCGCTGGAACGCATGGGTGAGAAATCAGCCGACGGCTTGTTGAACGGAATCGAGTCATCCAAACAACGTTCGCTGTGGCGTTTGCTCGTCGGACTCAACATTCGGCATGTCGGCACACGCACCGCGCAGCTCCTGGCGGATCGTTTCGGAACGCTCGACAACATCAAGTCGCAGTCGGAGGAATCGCTCTCGACCGTCGATGAAGTCGGCCCGGTGATCGCCAAGTCCCTTCATGCGTATTTCAACTCCGAAACCGCCCAGCAACTGATCGAAGAACTGCGGGGCTTCGCGTTGAACTTCGGCGAACCTCTTCCCGAACAACCAGCTCTCGATCAACCGCGTCTGCTCGAAGGACTGACGATTGTCGTGACCGGCACGTTGACGAAGTTCTCTCGCGATCAAATCAAAGAGTTGATCCATGAGCACGGCGGCAAGCCGTCCGACAGCGTCTCGAAGAAGACGTCTTTTGTTGTCGCGGGAGAAAATGCCGGTAGCAAGTTGGCGAAAGCTCAGGAGCTTGGTGTGGCGGTTTTCACGGAGTCGGACTTCGAGGCGAGAATCCGCATCGAGCAACCAAACCACAGCAACAATTCCAGTAGCGTGGTCAACCCGCAACCCAATGACTGACACGTCGAGATTTGAAATTGAAAAATGAGGATTGGAAATTGGAAATTGCCGGAAACCAGACCGTTCTCATCGAAGTTTTGTGATGACCATTTTTCAATTTCCAATTCTCAATTTTCCTGGCACTCACGAATTCCAGGTATGACGAACTCGCCCCCACTGACCCCGTGTCAGTGGAGCGATGATTGGAAGCTGTGCTGTCCCACAACTCCAGCTTCCAGTCACCGCTCCACCGACCAAGGTCGGCGGGGGCGTATGAGGAGGATTGCAGCGCGGCTAGCTGTCAATAAGCGCTCCACCGACGCGGGGTCGGTGGTGGCGAGTCAATCACACCTGGAATCCCTTAGTGTCAGCAATTTTCAATTCCCCTTAAAAAATGCACGCGAACAAACCCAGGTTTTGGCCTTAACAATGTAGGCAAGCGGGGCGGGGGGGGACCCCCCCGGGGGTGGGGTGCCGACACGGGGGGGGG
>JANNDA010000037.1:0-8017 GCA_031387195.1 Planctomyces sp.
AACCGCAGCACGCGGTATCGAGTGCCTCGCGCGGTGGAAGCATACATCGCACAGAATGGGCTTTATCGCACATGACTCGCGGCCACGAACACGAGGGCCGTACTTCAGTCGCACTCGGCACAATCAGGCCACTCAGTTCGATCGTTGTAGTTTGCCTTTGCTAAGCATTAAGCGGGCAAAAAAACGAACGTTTTTTTGACAGGCACGCACCCTGACCTAAGTTTCGCTTGCAGAACGCAGAGCCCAATAGAACTCCGGTGCTTTGCCAGTGTGCCTCAATGTGAGCAATGTGAGATGACGTTGCTCGGTCGCGGGTGTCCGCCGACCAGTCGGTATCAGAGACGTTGGGGAGTGTCAGCGGACACTCCGCCATTCATCCGATGACGAGGCGGTTCCCCCCGAAAACATTTGGGGCCATTTTTCGTCACCTGTTCAGGAGCAATTCGCAATGAAACTTGGAAATCGTTCTCGTCGTGCCGGCTTTACGCTGGTGGAAGTGCTGATCGTCGTCGTGATCCTTGGCATTCTGGCCGCCACGGTCCTGCCACAGTTCACACAGGCCTCCAAAGACGCCAAAGAGACGTCACTGGTTCAGAATCTGCAAATGATGCGTCATCAAATCTCGATGTATAAATTTCAGCACGAAGGCGACCTGCCCGCGCAAGGCTCGACTGTCGAGCAAACCTTCATCGATCATTTGACCAAGCGAACCGATTTGGACAACACCGTCAATGAAGCGGCTGGCAAGTTTGGCCCGTATGTGTTGGGACAGATTCCCGCCAACCCGTACAACAACCAACGCGCCGTCACAGTTAAGGACACGGCCTTGGCCCCGGCTGACTATGCTGGTTCCACAACCATTGGTTGGGTCTACAGCAGCAAGACTGGCGAGTTGCGTGCCAGCGTCGCTCCGACAGTGACTTCAGTGGTTGAGGCCGGCAAGGCCGTCAACTCATTCTAATGAAAACGTCGATCACTCGATGATCGAAAACTTGGTGTGTTATGTGCTTGGCTCCTGAACTCGCGCGACCGTCCCGGAATGGAAACACCCGGGACGGTTGGCGCACGTCAGTTGGTCTGCGACCATGCGGCCTCAGAGGTTCGAGCTCTCGTTCTCGAACACCGGGCGGGACAATCAGCAACATACGGAGGTGTGCTGTGACCTGCATTCGCCTGCAAAGCCCCGCAGACTGCTACACCATCGAAACAGAATTGTGGGTCGATTTACTCGACTGGGCTCAGGACAACGGCTGGGAGCCCGAGCATCCTCGTGAACTTTACGACGATTGCTTACACCGCTTGAACGTCAGTCGCGAAGACGCCGCCAACCTCGCCGACTCGCTGGAGTTCATTGCTGGAGACCTCGTGCTCCATGAACTGAGCCAAGTCCCCGATCGGTTTTTGCGCGACTTGGTCGATAGCCTGCTGAAGTTGACCATCTTTTTTCAGCAAGGTGGCTTCCACATCGGAGCCCCGCTCGCCGCGACTGGCAGTTGACGGCCTCGCGAATCGCTTAATGTCGCCGCTTGAGAATCGGACGCGTCAAATCGGTCAGACGGGCGCGTTGTTGGCCTTGAGCATCAAAGTTGTTGGGAGCGAGCCACGTTTGAAACGCTTCTCGCAGAGCAGGCCACTCGGTGTCGATGGCGGCATACCAAGCCGTGTCGCGGTTGCGATTTTTATAAACCGTTGCCTGCCGGAAGATCCCTTCAAACGACAGACCCAAACGTAGAGCCGCCGCTCGCGATGCGGCGTTCAATGCGTCGCATTTCCACTCATAGCGGCGGTAGCCCAGCTCGAACGCTCGCTGCATGAGCAAGTACATCGCTTCGGTTGCTGCCGGACGGCGTTGCAATCGCAGTGAATAGTGAATGTGTCCGACCTCAATGCTACCACTGGCCGGAGCGATGCGGAGAAAGCTCGCCACACCCGCAGGCTGCCCATCGACCAAGTCGATGATCGCGTAGAACTGCGGATCGTCGCCGAGACACGTTGCACTCATCCACTCGCGATAACTGGCCAAAGTTTGAAACGGCCCATAGGCCAGATAGGTCCAACTTCGCCCAGTTCCATCGGCTGCATTTGCCGCGAATAAAGCCTCCGCATGTCGATCGGGATCGAGTGGCTCCAGCCGGCAGAAACGTCCTTCGATCGGCACACGTGGTGGTGGCGACGCTGGAGTCCAGTCTTGCAGCGGATCTCCAATCGGTTGGCCCAGATCATTGAGTAAAGATTCCATGACGATCACTTCTGATTCAGCCGGATGCGAACGACCCCGCTCTTCGTGATATACGCTCGGAAGAGGGCTGGGTAATTGTAAGCCGTTGTGAATCGCCCCGCTTTATCAAGGACGATCGCGGCTCCCTCCGCATCGTCGGGCTTCGCTTTGACCGCGTTCTTCAGTTGCACGTTGATGACATCGTGGGCGGCGGCCTGAGCCGACACTCCTTTGTATTTCATCTGCGCGACGATCTCGTGAGCCACCGAATAGCGAATGAAATACTCGCCATGTCCCGTGCAGGAGATAGCGGCAGCTTCGTTGTCGGCATAGGTTCCCGCACCAATAATCGGCGAGTCGCCGACGCGGCCAAGCATCTTGTTCGTCATGCCGCCGGTGGATGTTCCTGCCGCCAGATTCCCCGCGTTGTCGAGTGCCACCGCGCCGACGGTTCCGTATTCGGTCTTCTTCTTTTTCAACATGCCGTCGTTTTGGGTGCCGTTGCGCTTGTTCTTCTCCTGAGCTTTCTCCTGCTCCAAGATCTCTTGAATCGCCTTCCAACGATGCTCGGTCCAAAAGTATTTTGGATCGACAATGTCGAGCCCCTGCCGTTCGGCAAAGACTTCTGCTCCGCGACCGGTCAACAAGACATGCTTGGATTTTTCCATGACAGATCGAGCGGCCGTGATCGGATTCTTCACGGTCGTGACACCCGCGACCGCACCCGCTCGTTTCGTTTTGCCGTCCATGATCGAGGCATCCAGTTCGTTCCGACCTTCGTGAGTGAAGACCGCTCCCTTTCCCGCGTTGAACAACGGCGAGTCTTCCATCACACGAATCGCCGCTTCGACAGCATCCAAACTCGAACTGCCCGCACTCAACTTTGCGGCTCCTTTCTTAAGAGCCTCTTCCATCGCCGCTCGAAGCTGCTTATCGACCTCAGGCGACAATTCCTGATCGGCATCACCGATCCCGCCATGAATTCCCAGAACGACATCCGACACCGCGTCATCCACATTCGGAACCACGGCATCCGCTCCTCTTGCCACCGCCATCTGGGTCAAAAACAACGTCAGTACGAATACGACTAATCGAGACATCTGAGACTCTCTCTAGCAAAGTGAGCGAACAGTCCAATGGCCTCGCAAGATAGCGACTTGTCAGCCGACGATCCAATTTGGATTGAGTGTGTTGAATTGGATTGAGTGTGTTGAAGTACGCCAGGCTTTCCAGCCTGACGCGAACGCTTCAGGCTGGAAAGCCTGATTTGTCTTGAACAACCACTTGCTGGCACGTTGTGCTCAATTCTCGTGAGGCGATGACGTCATTTTGATAAGCTCGGCACAAGGACTTATCACCAGATTCCGACACGCTCGACAATTTTCAACATGCCGCTCTCACGTGACGAATTCACTCAGCAACTAACGGCGAGCGGACTGCTGGACGCGGCGTCCAGCGCGGAGAGTCTTTCGAGCTTGCCGCCCGACAAGCAACCTGCGGACGGCGAAGCATTGGCTCGCGAACTGGTCAGGCAAAAGCGTCTCACCAAGTTTCAGGCCGAGCAGCTTTATGCCGGCAAAGGGAATTCGCTGACACTGGGGAACTATGTCATCCTCGACAAGCTGGGTCAGGGTGGCATGGGCGTGGTGCTGAAGGCTCAGCACAAGCGGATGAAGCGGTTGGTGGCGCTCAAGGTGATGTCTCCGGCGGCGGTGAAGACTCCGGATGCGCTGAAGCGGTTTCATCGCGAGGTCGAGGCGGCGGCGAAGTTGCGGCATCCGAACATTGTCGCCGCCGATGACGCGGACGAGGCCAAAGGGACGCACTTCCTGGTGATGGAGTACGTCAATGGGAGCGACCTGTCGGCGCTCGTCGCGAAGATGATCCTCATCCCGCCCGGCGAGTTCATGATGGGCTGCACCGAGGCGGAGATCGTCGCCGTGCTCGAACAGGCGGGTGAGTTCGCCAAGCAGAGTTGGTTCACCGACAGCGTGCGGCACGAAGCACCGGCTCGGCGAGTGCGGTTGACGAAGCCGTTCTACGTCGGTGTGCATGAAGTCACCGAGGCGCAATTCGCTCAGTTCGTGAAGGCCAGCGGTTATCGCACCGTGGCCGAAACGGACGGCAAGGGTGGCAAAGTCTGGGATCGCGACAAGCTGGACTTCGTGTTTCGCAAGGACGTGAATTGGTCGAACCCCGGCTACGAACCGCACACGCCCGCATACCCCGTCTGCCAGGTGACATGGACCGACGCGACCGCCTTCTGCAAATGACTCAGCGACAGCGAACGTCGCGAGTACCGGCTCTGCACCGAGGCCGAATGGGAATACGCCTGCCGCGCGGGGACGACCACGCGGTTCGCGTTCGGCGACACGCTGGATGGGAAGCAAGCCGCAGGCGAAACCGAAGGCCTCGGCGCGGTGGGCCGAGGCCCACCCAATGCCTTCGGTTTGTGCGACCTGCACGGCCACCTGGGCGAGTTGTGTTTGGATCGCTACGACGCCGAAGCGTACTCGCGACTGCCGCTCGTCGATCCGGTGGAGTTGTCTCCAGGGAACACCGTCGTCGTGCGCGGCGGTGCGGTGGGTAGCCCCGCCATGGCGCTCCGCTCCGCGTTCCGCAGCGGCATGGACCGTTCGACCTGTGGAGTCTCCGTCGGCTTCCGTGTTGCGATCGTGGGCGATCTGTCCGGATTGAAATCGAAGTAATACGGATCGCAGAAATTAGCCGCGCGCTAGCCCCGGTTACACGCCATGAACCAGGGCTAGACACAATGCAAGGACCAGTCTCTCACGTCAGCGTGGGTTATGTTGAGCGGAGCGTTTTGAATGTTCCACTTCACACAGAGCCACAAACGGGAGGACTGGTCCGATGAGTAAGCTACGTTACGTTGGTTTGGACGTCCACAAGGACACGATCGTGATGGCGGTTGCCGAGGAAGGTCAGGGCGAGGCGAAGGTGCTGGGCACGTTTCCGCACGACACCATGAACTCAAGCTAAAACACCGTTCTGGAAATTTACCCGCTCAAAATACTTGACTGGTCCTTCCATACCAGCGCCGCGCGGCTAATTCTTGGAATCCGACTAACGCCGGAACTCCAGCTCATTCCGTTCGTCGCAACACGAGTATTGGACACTTCGCATGCCGCAACACACGCTCGGCGACTGATCCCAGCAGCAGCCGTTTCACGCCGTGATAACCGTGCGAGGGCATGACGATCAGGTCGGCATGAACCTCTTCGGCGTAATCCGCAGTGATCAGGCCAGGATCTCCCTCCCGAATGATCAGCTTCGCGCCGGTGGCGTGAATACTCTCCAGAAATTTGGTCAAGTGCTCGAACGCGGCATCCATCCGCATGGTCGGGTCATCCAAGGCCCAGCCCTCCGCATAATTGAACGGAATCGGCGGTGCCGTGACGTAGATCACATGCAAGTCCTCTGGTTTCGTCACCAGCGGCAGCGCGGTCTTGACCGCGTCTGCGGAAGCGGTCGAAAAATCCACAGGCACAACGATGGTTTTCTTGGGGAACCAGCTCATGATTTTCTCCAATTCTTTGTGAGTCAGGAATCGTTAGGTGGGTCGTTTGCGGCTGCGTACGATCAGAACCGGGCAATCCGCGTGTTGCACGATTCGTTCCGCGATACTTCCCAGCAACACATGCGGCAGTCCCGTGCGGCCGTGAGTCCCGATCACGATCAGGTCGATCGCGTTGTCTTTCGCGTATTGCACGATGCTCGCGTGCGTCGTGCCGATGCGAACCACGCGCACTACTTTTTTGCCCGTAGCCCACTCTGCTGACGGAAATTTTTGGATCTCCGCTTCGGCGCTGTTGATCGCGCTTTCCATCGCTTCGGGCGGAACCAGCAACGCTTCAGCCGTCTGCGGCATGATCAGCATGAGATCGTGCAGGACATGCAGCACATGCAACTCGGCACCAAATTTGTCAGCCAAGTCGCAAGCGGACCTCTCGGCGGCTTGGCTGAGTTCGCTGAAGTCGGTCGGAAACAGGATGCGTTGGATGTTCATGGGACACCTCAAAGAATTTGGTTGATCTGACAAACGGGAGCCCAGTCACCAGCAGCCTTCGCGAACGCCGTACCAAGCCGAAAAACGCTGCGTGAGGGCCAGCCTGGCCTAATGAAAACGTGCTAGATTGAGATGGTCTGGGCAGATTGGGAGGAAACCGTTTCGTTGTGCAACCCAACCGAGTCACCAATCGTAATGCGAATTCACTGGCCCTGCTTCTCGATTTTTTTGTCCCACATTTTTTTGTCAGCTCTGCATTTCAAACAACTGACAAAAAAATCTGGGACAAAAAAATCTAGCAATCAGAGAACCATCAGACAATTTCTTGTTCCCACCAACCTTTCGACAACTTCAGGCCAGGACCAGCCTAGTTGTGCCAAGCGCGCCCATTCGCACTGAGCGTTTATGGGCCAGTCCGCACAGCCAACGAGCATTTCAGCCGCGTTATCCCGATTGGTCCCTCGGTTGCAATTGAATCAAAACTGTTGCGTCAGGATATTTATCCGTGCTGCTCAAGGTTTTCATCCTGCTGGCGTCGCTCACGACTGCCGAAATGAGGTGCCCACATGCCTGACTCGCGAGCTTGGTATGTTCTGTCGGTCGATGACGTCGTTCGAGAACTTCAGTTCGATGCGTCGCACGGACTGAGCGCCAGCGATGTGGAACGGCGGCGCGAACAAGCCGGTTGGAATATGTTGGCGGAAGCGCCGCCGGTGTCGCGTTGGAAGAAGCTGCTCGGTCAGTTCAAAGAGTTGGTGATCTGGATTCTGATCGTGGCCGCGATCATCTCCGGTCTGATGGGAGAGTGGGCCGATACGGCGGCGATTCTGGCCATCGTGTTGGTGAATGGGATCATCGGCTTTCTTCAGGAAGAGAAGGCGGGACGCGCGCTTGCGGCACTGCAAAAGCTCTCGTCGCCGATGGCCAAAGTGATCCGCGACGGAGTGCTGCGATCGCTACCTGCTCGCGAGTTGGTGCCGGGGGATCGCCTCGAACTGGAAGCCGGTGACAACGTCCCGGCCGACGCGAGATTGCTCGGCGGCTTCGGCGTCCGAGTTCAGGAAGCGTCGCTGACCGGCGAATCGGTCCCGGTCGATAAGGACGCGGGCGGAGTGTTCTCCGAAAATACTCCGCTGGGCGACCGTCGCAACATGGTTTACCTGGGAACGGTCGTGGCCGCCGGTCGAGCCAGCGCGGTAGTCGTCGCCACCGGCATGAGCACCGAATTGGGAAACATCGCCGGGTTGTTGCAACGCTACGAACCGGAACCGACGCCGCTGCAACGGCGACTGGCGGAGTTGGGCAAAGTGCTGGTGCTCGTCTGCCTGGGTATCGTGGCCGTGATTTTCACGTTGCAACTGGCGCGAGGCGGCAAGTTGCTGGAGACGCTGTTGATCTCCGTCAGTCTCGCGGTCGCGGCAGTGCCGGAAGGACTCCCGGCCGTCGTGACGTTGACGCTCGCGCTGGGACTGCAACGCATGGTCAAACGGAACGCGCTGGTCCGCAAGCTGCCGAGCGTCGAGACACTGGGCTCGGTCACGGTGATTTGCTCGGACAAGACGGGGACGCTGACTCGCAACGAAATGACCGTCCGTGAGATCGTGACCGGCGGCGAACGATTCCAAGTGACCGGCGGCGGCTACGCGCCGCACGGGGAGTTTTTGAAGTGCTGCAATTCGGCAAGTCACCCGAAGCGGGCGCGCCGGCGCGGGCGTAAAAAAGAGACCCATTAAAAATAATCATGTGCGCAACCCCCCGCAGGCGCGGCGGGG
>JANNDA010000050.1:0-2571 GCA_031387195.1 Planctomyces sp.
CTTCCGAGTCTGTCGCGCCCCTGTGGTGAGGCACATTCAGTTGCTGGGTTGGATTTACCACAGAGACGCGACAAAACACAGCGGCGGACGTGAAGTCTGCCGCGAAGCTGCAATCAATCAGGTGAGTTGTTAAACCGGTGCCCTCCGTGATCCCGCGAACTGCGACGCTTGGAGTTGAAGCAGACATGCTCGACGCGAAGTCCCACGTAACACGCTTTACGACGCTGATTCGCATCGGCGGCGTTTGGGGATTGTGGTTGGCGATTGCTGGGCAACACCTCTTCGCGGCTGATCCTGAAGGCGTTCGTTTCTTTCGCGAAAAGATCGAGCCGGTTTTGAAGGCAGAGTGTTTCGGTTGTCACTCCCAGCAAGCGGCTGAATTGAAGGGCGGACTGCTGTTGGATTCGCGCGAGGCGGTGCTGCGCGGCGGGGATAGCGGGCCAGCGGTCATTGTGGGCAAAGGGCCGCAGAGTCCGTTGATCCAAGCGATCCGTCACGAAGGCGGATTAGCGATGCCGCCGAAGAAGCCGAGGCTTGCGGATGCCGTGATCGCGGACTTCGTGAAGTGGGTCGAGATGGGACTGCCCGATCCGCGCGAAGAAGCGGTGGTCGTCGGCGATGCTGCGGGATTGAAGGAGTCGCGGCGACATTGGTCGTTTCAACCCGTGAAGAAATCGATTCCGCCGACGACACAAGAGGCCGCTTGGGTGAAGACGCCGATCGACTCTTTCATCGCCGCGAAACGTGAAGAGCGTCACTGGCCTTCCGCGCCGGCAGCGAGCAATGTCGAACTGATTCGTCGTGTGACGTTTGATTTGACGGGACTGCCGCCGTCGCCGGCTGAGATCGACGCCTTTCTTAACGATGCTTCTCCGGTTGCTTATGAGCGTGTGGTCGATCGGCTGCTGAGCAGCAAACATTTCGGCGAGCGTGCGGCTCAACATTGGTTGGACGTCGTGAGGTATGCGGAGACCGAAGGGTACGAGTACGACCAACACATTCCCGATGCGTGGCGATACCGCGATTACGTGATCGGCTCGTTGAACAACGACAAGCCGTTCGATCGGTTTTTGTCCGAGCAAATCGCAGGGGACGAACTCGATCCGAACGACGAAGCGTGTCTGACGGCGACGATCTTTCATCGCTTGGGACCGGTGCGACGCAACGCGGGGAATCCGGAGATCGCGCTGAGTCGCAACGAAGTGCTCACCGAACGAACCGACATTCTCGGTGCGGCCTTTCTCGGTCTGACAGTCGGCTGTGCTCGATGTCACAACCACAAGCTGGAGCCGATTTCGCAGAAGGATTATTACCACTTGCAGGCGTATCTCGCCGCGACCTCCGAGCACAACATCGTGATGGCGACGGACGACGAAAAGAAAACATTGGATGAGGAACTGCAAAAGTTAAAAAGCGAAATCCAGCAAGTGCAAAAGCGAGCTGAGGCGGCGAAAGGGGCGGAGAAGGAGCGATTGCTGGAACAGGTTGAACATTTACAAGATCGCGTGCCGCCACACTTGCCGACGATTCCGTGCATTCACAATGACTTCGCGAAACGAACGCCGATTCATGTACTGCGTCGCGGCGTCTGGGAAAACAAGGGCGAGCCGGTCGGCCCGCGTCCGTTGAGCGTATTGATTCCGGAGGACATTTCAGAGTTGTCGGCTGACGAGGCGGCCCCGCGAACGCAGCTCGCGCGGTGGCTGACGTCGCCCGATCATCCGCTCACGGCGCGGGTGATCGTGAATCGCATCTGGCAGCAACATTTCGGAGTCGGCTTGGTGAAGACGGCGAATGACTTCGGACTCAAAGGGGAACGGCCGAGTCATCCGGAATTGCTCGACTGGCTGGCAGCCACGTTGCTGGAAAACGGCTGGCGGTTGAAACCGTTGCATCGCTTGATGGTACTCAGCAACGCGTATCGGCAGTCGAGCGGTTCGTCGTTTGTTGTCGAGACGCAGCGTGACGATCCGGAGAACCGCTTGCTGACTCGGTTCAATCGCCGACGTCTCTCCGCCGAGGAAGCTCGCGACGCGATGCTGGCGGTGTCGGGGCGGATCAACATCACGTCGGGCGGGCCGAGCGTGATCGTCCCGGTCGATCCGGAAATGATTCAACTGCTCTACAAGCCCTCGCAATGGAAGGTCACGCCGAGTGTCAGCGAACACGACCGACGTTCGATCTACCTCATCGCGAAACGGAATTTGCGTCTGCCGTTTTTTGAGAACCTCGACGCACCGGCGTTGCAGGCGAGTTGCTCGCGGCGCGAATCGAGCACTCACGCGCCGCAATCGCTGGAACTGCTCAACGGCGCGCTGGCGAACGATCTGGCTCGCTCGTTTGCATTGCGGTTGGAATCCGACTCAGCGGGCGATCCGCAGCGGATTGTCGAACTCGCGTTTCGCGGTGCGCTGGGGCGATTGCCGACTGCGGATGAAGAGAGACGTTCGCTGCTGTTTCTGAAGGAACAGCAGCTGAGCGAGTTTGCTTTGGCCATGTTTAACCTCAACGGATTTTTGTATGTCCCCTGATGTATTAGCACTGGCGAACGGGGCGGCGTCAGCCCCCTGG
>JANNDA010000082.1:0-2646 GCA_031387195.1 Planctomyces sp.
ATCGTCACAGCCTCACCCGACAGGGACACGATCGGCGCGTTGGTTTCGTTGGGGTCATTGGGGTCGGCTCCGTCCGGCAGCGTGGTGGGGCCGCGATTGAACTCAATTCGATTCGGTGTTCCCGTCCCAAAGACGGTGTGCGTGGTATAGATCGCGCTTGCTCCTGACACCAAAGTGTAAACATTCCGCATGCCAAGGCTGACGTTGCCTTCTTGTCCGGGATCGACGGAGCCGTCGCTGTTGCCATCATTGGTGACTTGATTCCTGAGTGCGCCACCGTTGATCAACCGCGTCCGCAGATTGGGAAACAATCCGAGTTCAAACCGGTTGGTGGGAAATGGGGCAGGCGGCGGAGCGGGATTGGGCGTCGAGGTGATCCCCACGAAGGTTCCTCCGTTGGAGACGCCGCCTTGTTCCGTTTCAAACAGGAATTCGTCGTGGGTCTGTGGATTGATCAAGTGGCCACCACCGTCGGCCGAAGCACCGTCGGGAACGCCGTTCGCATTGGACGTCGTACCGCCTAACCCATCTCGACCGTCAAAATTCAGGTCGCCATCGAAATACCGCACCAGTTCAAAGGTGGAAGGCGTGAGGCCAGAGTTCTGGATTTCATAAGTTTGCGTCAGCAGCGATCCAATCCGCTTGTTGGTAGTGAGATCAAACTGCGGTTGCACTTGTTGCGTCAAATTGAAGACCAAAGGGCCGATCGAAAACTGAGATACCCCTTCGCTGGGCGTTCCAAAAATGTTGCCGACCAGTCCTTGTGTCGTAGCTGCGACGTCCAAAGGGACTCGTGGGCCGGTGATATTGCCAAAGCGGAAGTAGACCGTGGATTCCACGGTGGTGATGTCCGGGACAAATCCCAGACCATCTCCAATCGGATCGAATACCGCTCCTTCAAACGCGTAACCTTTGAATTGAGATGTCGGCACGGCGAGAGGATTGGCGGGGTTCGGCCCCACGATTTGGCTGAAGGAGCCAAACTTTCCGGTTGGGTCCACCGAAACGCTGAGTGAGCCGTCTCCGATGCCGGTCGTCAACGTATGGAACGTCCCGAAGTCGACCGTGGACAAGCCGGTGGGAATCGCATCCGCAAGACCGACCGGAACTCCGGTGTTCGGATTGGGAATGGCGATCGGAAGCGGATCGCTGGTCGTGGTGACGAAGGGAACGCTTTCGACATCGTCGTTGCCAGTCCCGCCGGACAAAACATCCACGCCGCCGCCGCCGTTGATCGTGTCATTGCCGGCTTGGCCATCGATCGTATCGTTACCGGTTCCGAGCACGGCCGGGTTATCACTGTCGCCGGAAATGAAGTCGTCGTTCGCACCGCCCAGGATGAAGTCGTTGCCAGCATCACCGGAAACTGTGTCCGTCCCGCCATCAGCATTCAGATTGTCATCGCCAGCATCGCCAGTGATGGAGTCGGCTCCATTACCGCCATAGACGCTGTCGTTACCCAGGCCACTGGTTACGGAGTCATCGCCGTCGCCCGAATCAATGGAGTCGTCGCCAGCGACACCGTGAATCGTGTCGCAACCGTCTCCGCCGAGGAGGCTGTCATTCGCACCATTCGTCAGCGTGCGCGGGTCACTCGGTGGAGCCAGGAGGCTGACGGGAACCGGGATCACGTCACCGAAGATCAAGTCGGCGCCGTCACCGCCATCCAACGTGTCGCTGCTATCGCCGCCACGAAGCGTGTCATCGCCGTCACCGCCAAAAATCTGATTCGAGACATCCGCGCTGCCGGTGATGATGTCGTGGCCGTTTCCACCCTCGACGATAATCTGCAAGCTGGGACTGTACCCGGCGGCCAGGGTCAGGCGGCTCAGATCAATCTCGTTCTGATCCGATCCACCCTCGATTGTGATCGAGGTCAACGCACTGGCCTGAATCACCGGAATGCTCAGGAACGGAACCAGCGGACGCTGAAGTTCGCCTTGGCCCGTGGCACCCACCAGTACTTCCAGTTGTCCGTTGGCGTTCGTCTGAAAGACCATGTCGTCATCGCCATCCGAGATGATGCTCAACTCAGTGCCGTTCAGCAGCAGAGCAGAGACCGACATCAAACTGCGATCTTCGAGATACTCTGCTTGTTGAGCAGGCATCCGCTCGCGAGTACGCCGAGCGGGCGTCCGCGAGGCTAATTTCCTCGCTAATGTATCTTGAAACTGTTTCATCCAACCTGACCTAACCATGGCATCCCCTCCTTGGTCTAATCATCTACAAAGAGACAACACTCAACCGTGAGTGTTGTGGCAGTTGTTCTAGTTCTGCCGCCTATTTCACAGGTATTAGTTCGTCCGATTATTCCGCCTTTGACGACTCTACGGGCTCACCTTGCAATCGTTTTTTCCGAACGAACTCGAATATGCGTTACGTTCGTTACGACACGCATATCAGGCATAACAGTCATAGCCGTTACAGGCGGTAACGCAGGCACGATCGCGAGAGTTCACGGGATCAGAATCGCTGACCTAACCCGAAAAGTCTGCCACGCGAAGTCGCGTCACCTAGTCCAGAGAAACGAGGGATTGGGACACGGACAACACGGAAGACACGGAGAAGGCAAAGAGGTCAAAGACAAGGATCAGAATTCAAGATTGCACTTCATCCGTGTCTTCCGTGTTCTCCGTGTCCCAATCC
>JANNDA010000129.1:0-16506 GCA_031387195.1 Planctomyces sp.
GCAAAGCCCTGCAAACGCAATGTCTCCTGAACGATTTTTCGCACGCCTCCGACAACGCCACGCTCACCAAGAAAATCCGATCCCTCTTGCAACGACTGCTCAGGCTCGCTGTGTAGAATCCCCGAATGCCAGAAAGTGCAGAACGTCGTCGCGGGCTAGAAAAACGCTCCGTCCGGTCTCCTCTTCACGTCGATCGGGCGGAAGGCGACGTGGTTGGTTTTGAGCAGCTCGACCTGCTCGCGCGAGCTGAAGCCGGCGTCAGTGTAGCCGGCTCTCGCCGAGAGCCGACTTTCCGCTCTCGGCGAGAGCGGGCTACTGTCCTCGCTGACGATGTAGCGGCAGACGCGATGGCCTCGGAAATCGTTGGCGATCAGGTTGCCCTGCCAATCGTCGGGCAGGTGCCGGCCGCTGACGATCTCCAGACCGCACAGCGTCGGACTGCCAGGGTTCAGGCCTCGGAGAATTCTTTTCGCTGTCGCTGTCGTCGCCGACCGGCTGGCAAGCCGTATCTGGAATACGAGATCGATCGCGAAGCCGCCGCACGGTACGGAGTCAGCATCCGCGACATCCAAGATGTCATTGAAATCGCGATCGGCGGCGAACGCCTGACGACCACCGTCGAAGGCCGCGAACGCTACCCGATTCGCGTCCGCTACCCGCGCGAGCTGCGAGAACGCTTCGACGATCTGGAGCACATCCTCGTCCCGACTTCGACCGGTGCTCACGTCCCGATCGCGCAAGTCGCCAAGCTGAGCTTCAGCATCGGCCCGCAAGAAATCAAAAGCGAGAACGGCTTGCTGGTCGGCTATGTGACACTCAACACCCGCGACCGTGACGAAATCAGCGTCGTCGAAGAGGCCGAACGCCTGCTGCAATCCGAACGCAAACGGAGCGACGTACTCGTTGCCGCCGGCCGTCTCGCCGAATCCGCTCTCGGCGAGAGCGGGCTACACTCGGCCGAAGCCTCGCTGATCGTGCCGCCCGGTTACTACTGGACTTGGTCCGGCCAATTCGAGAACCAACGTCGCGCGATGGAGCGGCTGTCACTGCTCGTGCCGCTGGTGCTGCTGTCGATGATGTTCGCAACCTCGTCGTCGAAGCCGGCCTGAAACGCATTCGTCCGTGCCTGATGACCTCCGTCACGACAATCCTCGGCTTAGCCCCGATCTTCCAGCATCCCGGCCGCGGCTCCGACGTGATGCAACCGATGGCGATCCCCAGCATCGGCGGCATGTCCGTCGCCCTCATCACTCTGTTTGTGATCCCGTGCTGCTACTGCCTCGTCAAAGAGAGGCAGTGGAAACATGGCAAGGCAGCGACTTCGGTCACCAAGTGACTGCCTTAGTCCGCAGCCACATAAACGAGGACGCCGACGTAATGGCAAGTGCTTCCGGCAATCACCAGCAGGTGCCACACCGCGTGGAAGTATCGAACTTTTTGATCCAGCGTCAGAAAGATCGCACCGATCGAATAGCACGCGCCTCCCGCAACGAGCCAGAGCAGCATGTTCAACGGCGTGCGGTGATAGAGCTCCCACAAAGCCACGACCGGCAGCCAACCGATCACGCCGTAGGACAATTTTGCCGGCCCCGACAGATCCCGGCGACGCAGAACAAACACAACTCCGGTCAAGGCCAGTCCCCACATCGCCCACAGCAGCAGCCACCACCAGCCGTGATTCAAAAAGATCACCGCGTACGGAGTGAACGACCCGGCAATCAACAGGAAGATGCAGGCTTGGTCGAGCGTGCGAAACAAGCGTCGCAGTTTCAAATCGTGAAACGCGTGCGACAAGGTCGAGGCGGCATACAGCGCGACCAACGTCGAGCAATACACGCCGCAGGCGACAATCGTCCGCGGCTGATGTCCGGGAACGACCAGTCGCATCAAATAGACCGTTGCCACGACGCTCAGGAACAAACCGATGCCGTGAGTGATCAAGTTCGCAGATTCGTCAACCGGTCGCTGAGCGTTGGTCATCGTGGTCTCACAGGAAACGCCTCGAATTCCGGACGCAGGCGTCGCCAAGGAATTTCCCTGGGCGTCTAAACGCACTGTTCCAGCGTTTCGTCGTAGTGACCGAAGCGGGCCGCCTGGTTGCAGCGACGAACTCAAAGGCTTCTATCATCGGCTGGAGCAAAACGTGCAACGCGAACTGTCAGCCGCCGCAGAATCGCTCGCGGAGCAGGACATCACCGCAAGCACTCACATCGTGTTCGGTCGCCGAGCCGAAGAGGTCGTGCGGTTCGCCATGCAGAACCAAGTGGACCTGATCGTGTTGAGGTCGCACCGTTACGATCCGCAAACCGCGATGTTTCCGGTCGGGACGCTCAGTCACCAACTGGCCGTGCTGGCGCAGTGCGCGGTGCTCTTGGTGAAGTGAGCGGCTTTGTGTTCGTCCCGAGCGATTCGGAATCCGGAACATCCGCAACGAAATCTTGGTGGGCTAGATCCAATCTGCGGAAGACTTTGAGTTCATGGCCGGAGACCCGGCGCGAGGGGTGATACAAAAACGTCTGGCTTGACGGTGAGGATGCTGCAATCGCAGGTGGTGAGAATCCGCTCGGCGGTGTTTCCCGAGAACACCCCTTTGATGCCGCTCCGACCGACGTTGCCCAGCGCGATCAAATCAACATTCAAGTGCTGCGCGAGACGGCCCACGTCCTGCCACGGAGTTCCCCAAGACAAGTGCAGGTGAACTTTCGCGGGGTGCGTGTCGAGCGATTTGACGAAGGCGTCCAGAAGCTTCTGCGCTCCCTCATTGATCTCGCGTCGCAGTGGACCTCCGACTGGATATCTCGTGTCGACTTTCTTGGGAGTCTCCGTCAAATAGTCGATCAAATAATCAATCGAGTGCAGCAGGTGAAACTCCGCCGAGGCTTGTTGAGCGATCCACAATCCTTCTCGAGCCGCACGCCGGCTGACCTCCGAAAAATCCGTCGCCGCCAAGACCGCTTTGGGCGGCCCGACATGTTCGGCCTTCACGATCCAAACCGAAGAGGGACACTTCCGAATCAGCCGCTTCGACGTGCTGCCCACGAAGAACTGTTCCCAAGCAAACAACCCGCGCGTGCCGGCGAGCACCAAATCGAAGCCTTCGCGTTGCACGGCGAGAGTCAGTTCCACGAACGGCTCACCGGGCCACGTTTCCAGCCGAATGTTCAAGTCCTCGGCCTTGAGATCGACGATCATCTGCCTCATGCGAGCCTCCGATTCTCGGCGGATCTCGCGCAGAACGGTCTCACCTTCTCCGTAGATCAAATCGAGTTGGGCTCTCGTCGACTCTGAGTAAGCCACTCGTAACCGATCCGGCAACGTACGCGCCAAAACGATTTGAGCGCCGCTCCGTCTGGCGAGCCACACCGCTTGCTGGAACGCCGCGTTGGTGTGCGGCGAAAAATCCGTGGCCACCAGAATCCGCTGGTAACTTTGTTTAGTTCTAGTCATCGCTTCAGATCCCTTGTGGTCTGCCACGGTCGGACGTCTTGGATTCGATTCGGCATTTTCATGGCCTCTGATGCTCACTCGGCTTCGAGTGCTTCGACGACTCATTGCGCCGAGATCGCACACACCGAGTCACGATCCGCACACTCCGCACGCAGAAGCCCACGGACAACTCGACTGCTCAATGCCACGATTGAGCGTTGTCCTGCCGCTCGACTCCAACCGTTTAAGCGAATCGCGCGCCGCGGTCCCTGGTCCGTCATTCGCAAGAGAGTTTGCAAAACCTGTGCTACGCCGAGCGGACTCGGTGTCTTCTTGGACCACGCCTGGAGATTGTCATGTCCGAACCCCTCTCACTGGATGCTTTGCTCCCGCCGGAGATGGCGGCGAAGGCGGAGCAGATCGGCGTCAAGAAAGCTGGCATGGCCGCCGTGCCGATGTTTCTGCTGGCCGTTCTGGCGGGAGCGTTCATAGCTCTCGGAGCTGGCTTCACGACGACGGCGATTGCCGGCGCGACGGGGATCGTGCCGTATGGGGTCGTCCGCGTGCTGGCGGGAATCGTGTTCTCGTTGGGATTGATCTTGGTGGTCGTTGGCGGAGCCGAACTTTTCACCGGCAACAACTTGATCGTCATGGCTTGGGCCAGCGGCCGTGTCAGCACAGCTCAGGTGTTGCGGAATTGGGGCTTGGTTTACGCTGGAAACTTCGTGGGGGCGATGGGCATCGCGCTGTTGATGTTTCTGGCTCAGCAGCATGAATTCGGAAACGGTGCCGTCGGCCGCACGGCCCTGGCGATCGCGGATGCCAAACTGAAACTGGGATTCGTCCAGGCGGTGGCCTTGGGGATTCTCTGCAATGTGCTGGTCTGCCTGGCCGTCTGGCTTTCCTTCAGTGCCCGCACGACGACCGATCGCATCCTCGCGGTCGTCCCGCCCATCGCCGCTTTCGTCGCGGCGGGATTCGAGCACAGCATCGCGAATATGTACTTCGTCCCCTTGGCGTTGATGATCAAGGTCGGAGCCACTCCCGGCTTCTGGGAGGCCATTGGTCAGACCTCCGGCGACTACGCGACGCTGACGGCTGGTGATTTTTTGACCCGCAACCTATTGCCGGTCACGCTGGGCAACATCATTGGCGGAGCCGTGCTGGTCGGATCGGTTTACTGGTGCATCTATCTGCGCGGACGCCCGAAGCGCGATGCTTGAATTGGGAGGAGTCCTTTCTCTTTCAACAGCTAGCTGACCAACTTCGCCACGACGGACGCCAGTCGAGCGATGTCGAGCGGCTTGGGGATCAGGCAGTTCATGCCGGCCGGCAGCCAACCTGCGGCTCGCGGGTGATGTGGCTCGCCCGTGATCAGCACCGCTGCGGTCTGCGGACAACAATCGTGGAGCTTTTGAAACAGGTCCACTCCGTCCATCCCCGGCATCATCAAGTCCAGTAAGGCCACATCGAAGCATCCTTGTCGCGCTTGCTCGATCGCCGTCGAGCCGTCGAGGCAAGTCGTTACGCGGTAGCCCAAGTCGGTGAAGATGTCGGCCAGATTCAGGCAGGTGTCTTCGTCATCATCGACAACCAACATCGAACGATGCTCGGTACACATGGTGCGGTCCTTTGCGAAGCGGCGGTGATTCCGCGACCAACGCAATGAGCGTTGGCGCGGACGCTTGCAGCGAAAACCACGTTAGCCAACGACGATGTTCTTAGCGAGGATCGGGGCGTCGGTCGCGTCCATGGACCTCATCGTTCGCACGCCAGAACAACTCCGACAGCGTTTAGGTCTGCCGAATTCAACCCACAGCGAGGAATCTACTCTGGCTTTTGAAGGTCCGCGAAGTCTCGCCGCACTTGCTCGATCCGTTGGCGGTACTGCTCGGCGTCGCCGAAGTCGAGAAAGCGGGCGTAGCGGCTGTGCCTGGTTTTCAGCCCGATCGCATGTTTGATGGGACACCAGTATTGCTCGGTGCGGCCGGCGATCTCCGACACATAGGCCAGAATCCCGTTGGTGTATTCGCAATAGCCACAATTCAGCCGCTCCATCGGGTTGAGATACTTCAGGACGCGGCGGTCCATCACGACGTAATCGCTCCGCCGAACTTTGGGGATGCCATAAATCGGAAAGCAGACCCACTGAAACACGCTGGCCATCAAGTGCAACCAGACCACCGGCACCAGGACAAACCAAATGACGGGCACCGAGAGGATGTTGAAGACGCTCGAATCACGCACATAACTCGCCACGGACTTGGCCAGGTTGCGATGCTGCGCGGCGACCGCCGCAGTGAAGTGGGCTTTCTTGTCGCGGATCTCGTAACTGAACTCCGCTTCCTTCTGCTTGATCTCCGCCAGAAGTTCGTGTTCGAGTTCCCGAATCTTTTCGAGCAGCAAGGGGAGTTTGTCATTCATCGTTGAGTTCCCTTCTCACCTTTCTCCGTGGAGCGAATGTTGGATTGAAACCTGACCCAGTCGGCCGAGCCGTCCGGCTGAATTGTGATCGTGGTCAGTTCGTCGCTCACAATGTAGCCGGCGATGAGGATGATTCTGGCTGCCGCCGTCGAGAGTAGAGCTGTCTTTCTCATGGCTGAATCCTCGCAATCTTGTACCAGTCGTGACCCGGAACACGGCAGAGTCGAAGCGGATGCCACGGCGGTCATCACTTCGACGAGCATCCTGAGAACTGCGAAGCCCGCACCAAAACACAAATCCGAAACAAAAAAGGAACCGAGAAACACTCCTTCGGAACGGAGAGTCCTGGTTTCGCCGAGGGAATTACTCGTCTTCTCGAAGCACGGCTGTTTTCCTGAATCAAGGTGACGGCAACTGTGCGAAGTGGTCACAAACCGCACGACTTCGCTCACGCGGATGTGAGCGAATTCGGCGATGCACCTCTTTTGTGGCGGGTTTGGCGACTTGGTTGGGCATGGAACACCGTTTGCCAACTCGATTCGGTGTGTGCGGTGACTTATCTTTTCAGAAGGAGACTTGAGATGAAAGCAGCTCGATGGGGTTGGAGCGCATTGGCCGTTGCGTTGATTGGTGTCGGTGGCCTGACGATGACTCAGTTCGCCGCCACGCAGGAGACTCAGCCTGCAAAGAAAGCCGACGCGAAACAGACAGAAGACTCGAAGGCTCCGCAGAAGGACGAGGAGAAGGCGACGCCCACTCGGAAGGGACTCTCGATCTTCATGCGGATGAAGTTGGAAGCCTCGCAGAAAATTCTGGCGGGGTTGGCTCTGGAAGACTTCGAGTTGATCCAAGAGGGAGCCGACAAGTTGGAAGAGATGAGCGCCGCGGAGAAGTGGCGCGTCACCAACGACCCCTTCTTTCGCGAACACAGCGCGGATTTTCAAAAGATCGCCAAGCGGCTCTCCAAGAACGCCAAGGCGGGAAAGCTCGAAGGCTCCGCTTTGACTTGGATGGAAGTAACTATGCAGTGCATCGAGTGCCACAAATGGACCAGAGCCAATTTGATTGCCGGCAAGCCGGAGAGGTAAGTAACCCGAAGCGTTAGCGAGGGCGACTGCTCCGGAAGACAGTGAACTCGCAGCCGACTGAAGCGTTCGCCCTCGCTAACGCTTCGGGTTACTTGTGTCGGCACGACCTTTGCCTCAGGCCATTGGCGAGCGATCAACTTCGTCGCCTGTCACGATACAAGGAGAAACCATCATGTTCTGGTCCCCGAAGAAATGTGTGGTCGTGCCGATCAAACGATTTTTGTTAGGCTCTGTCACCGAGATGGTGCTGAGACACGCCCCTTGCGAAGTCTTGGTGCTGCGACGAGTGGATTAAAGTAACCTGAAGCGTCAGCGAGTGCGGGCGCTTCACAGAATTCCAAGAACTTCTCATGGTGAAGCGTTCGCCCTCGCTCACGCTTCGGGTTACATGGCGAGCATCATCGAGAAAGACCTGCCATGAGCGACGGCTCTCAGAACAACACGTTTGATCCCGCCCAAGTCGAGCTCCTGTTCGTCGATGACGACAACGAGTTTCGCGATACGGCCGCGCGGCGATTTGCTCGGCGCGGGTTTCATGTGAAAGAAGCTCCGGGAGTCAACGATGCGCTGCGGATGTTGCAGGATCGGCAGTTCGATGTCGTCGTGTCCGACATGGCCATGCCGGGACTGACGGGCCTTGATCTGCTGCAACGGATCAAAGAGTTGTCTCCAGAATGCGAAGTCATCCTGCTGACCGGCGAAGCGACCGTCGAGACCGCCGTACATGCGATGAAGCTGGGGGCCTACGATTTCCTCTCGAAACCGTTCTCGCTAGCGGAACTCGAAACACTGATCCAAAAGGCGTACGAGCGGCGGCGGCTCAGCCAAGAGAACGTGCAGCTCAAGGCGGTGCTCGAACGCAGCCAGCCAAAGCTGCGGATGATCGGCGAATCGCCCGTGATGCAAGAGGTCTTCAAGCTGATCGGCAAAGCCGGTCCCAGCGACAAAGCGATCCTGATTCAAGGTGAGAGCGGCACTGGCAAAGAGCTGGTCGCCCGCGCGTTGCATGAACACAGCTCGCGAGCGGGTCGGCCGCTGATCTCGATCAACTGCACCGCGCTGACTGAGACGTTGCTGGAAAGCGAACTCTTCGGTCACGAAAAAGGGGCGTTCACCGGAGCGGTCGTCGCCAAGCCTGGTCTGTTTGAACTGGCCGACGGCAGCACGCTGTTCATCGACGAAATCGGCGAAATGCCTGGCGTGATGCAGGCGAAATTGCTGCGGGTGCTGCAAGATGGCTCGATGCGCCGCGTCGGTTCGCTGCAAGAGCGGCGCGTCAACGTGCGAGTCATCACCGCCACGAACCGCGACCTCGCCGCCGAAGTTGCCGCCCATCGCTTCCGCGAGGATCTGTTCTATCGCATCAACGTGATGGCACTCGACCTGCCGCCGCTGCGAACACGAACCGGCGACATCACGCTGCTCGTCAATCACTTCCTCGGCCCCGATTGGCAGATTGCTCCCGACGCGCTGCGAGTGCTGGAAACGTACAACTGGCCCGGCAACATCCGGCAGCTCATCAACGTCATCGAACGCGGGAAGATTCTGGCCGAGGACCAATTCATCACGACCGACGAACTGCCGGCGGTGGTTCTGCATCCGACGACAGCGGCCGGAGCGACGGTTTCCGCAGCGTCGATTCCGGCCGCACTCGCCGACGACGGCACATTGTCCGCGATCGAAAAGGCTCGTGTCGTCGAGGTCTTGCAAAAGCAAAAGGGGAACAAGAGCCGTGCGGCTCATGTCCTGGGCATTTCGCGCCGGTCGCTGTACCGGTTGCTGGAGAAGTACGGCTTGGACGGCGTCCCCTTGGAGGGCGGCATCGAGCCGCCGCACTCCAGGATGACCGTGAAGGTGCTGCCGTGACCAACTTCGCTGGTGACGATCAGCGTGCCGCGATTCTTTTCGAGGATGGCCTGTGAGAGCGCCAAACCCAAACCGATGCCGCGGGCTTTCGTCGAGCGAAATGGCTCGCGAATACGCGGCAAGTCTTCCACCTTGATACCGCAGCCGGTGTCGGTCACAGCCACTTCGATGTGGTCTTGCAGGTGCCGCGCCGAGAGCGTCAGACGACCACCGCTCGGCATCGACTCGCAGCCGTTGCGGATCAAATTGCCGAAGACGATGGCGAGTTGCTTTTCGTCGGCCAGTGCCTGTGGAAGATTGGCCGGGATGTCGAAGTTCAGTTCGACGTTCTCCGGCCATGAGTCGAGCGGCGCGGAATTCTTCAAGCATTCCGCGACGGACATCGGTTGCAAGCTCGGCATTGGCAGCTTCGCGAACTCGGACAATGCCGAGATTACCGAGTCGGACGCGGCCACTTGCCGCTCGATGCGTTCCAGGTGCTCGGCGATCTTTTCCGGCGCGGGATTGCTGGCATTCCGCAGAAAGTACACCGACGTACGCATCACGTTGAGCGGATTGCGTAACTCATGCGCGACCCCGCCCGCGACTCGACCAATCGCGGCGAGACGCTCGACTCGCATCAAGCGGTCTCCCGGCTAGCCACCGGTTTCGTGAGCAGAGATTCTACAGGCAAAACACCGGCGGCTAGCGCCGTGCCGCTCACTTTGTCCCCTTTCGCTCCGCGAAAGGACGTTCTTTCGCGGAGCGAAAGACGACATTGGTGGCCTGCCTGACACTGATCGCCGTTGTCTCCGATTCTGTGCCAACATCGCTCATTGGCGCGCGGACTTGCACACATCTTGCACACCATCATTTTGGAGCTTGGCACGCACTTTGGAAGGCCTGGCCCCTGACCGCATCCCGCCTCGCGAGTTGTCGTCATGTCTCTGAGCGTTCAAGATGCTCACGCGACGGCTCGCCCAACATGGATTGTCCTCTCATGAACATGAACGCTTCCCCTGCGACGGCTCAACGGCTGGCTCGATTGCTCGTCGTGGATGACGACCTCGACACCTGCGCCAATCTGTCGGACATCCTGTCCGACATCCCGAAGCGTGAGCGAGGGCGGACGCTCCCAATGACGGTGAACGTGAAGTCGATGACCTGTGAAGCCTTCGCCCTCGCTGACGCTTCGGGTTACTTGATGAAACCGCTTCTCGCCAACTTCCTCACGACGGATTTGTTTCATGCCTCTACACGCGGTCGAGACTCCCGCTACCGATGTGTTGGGGCCGTTGTCGCTGCTGGTCGTGGAAGATGATTCCGATACGCGCGGCAACTTGATCGACATCTTGGAAATGGACGGTTACCGCGTGCAGGGGGCCGAGAGCTTTGCTCAAGCGTTGCGCGAAGCGCGGTGGGACGAATACTTCGCGATCGTGCTCGACCGCAAACTGCCCGACGGAAACTCGGAAGTGTTCCTGCCTGAGTTGCGGCAACTCGCCCCGCAAGCAGCCATCGTGATCGTCACCGGCTACGAGGATTTGACCGGAGCGATCGCCGCGCTCCGCAACGGAGCCTCCGACTATCTCATCAAGCCCGTTGATGCCGACACGCTCCGCAATCGTCTGCGGCAACTGGCCGAGAAACGACAGGCGGAACTGGCGTTGAAGATCGCGAACACCCGCATGTTGCAATCCGAGCGGCTCGCCGCGATCGGCCAAATGATGACCGGCCTCGTCCACGAAAGCCGCAACGCGCTGCAACGCGGTGAATCCTGCTTGGAAATGCTCAGCCTCAACCTGCAAGGCCAACCCGACTCGCTGGACTTGGTGGCACGCGTGCAGAAAGCTCAGAAGAAACTGCACGAGCTGTTCGAGGAAGTCCGCAACTACGCCGCCCCGATCAAGCTGCAACGAGCCGAGCACAATCTCCGCGATGTCCTCGAAGAGACCTGGGACAACCTCGTCTGGTCGCGGCAACGCCGCAAAGTTTCGTTCCATCTGCCAGCTTCCGGCCCGATGCCGCGTTGCTCGGTCGATGCCAGCCGCCTCGAACAAGTCTTCCGCAACATCTTTGAGAACTCGCTGGCGGCGTGTGCCGATCCCGTGCGCATCGAGGTCACTTGGAAACCGCTGGCCCTCGACGGTCGCCCGGCCTGGCAACTCTCCATCACCGACAACGGTCCCGGCATGACTCCCGAACAACGCCAAAGAATCTTCGAACCATTCTTCACGACCAAACCCACCGGCACCGGCCTGGGCATGGCGATCAGCAAACGGATCATCGACGAACACAACGGCCAGATCGCCGTCAACGAGTCACGCTCCGAAGTGACGGAAATCGTCGTCACGATACCAACGGAGTAACTTTGGAATGCGTGTGTGTCAGCACCGCTTTGGATCGAACCGCGTTTGACTTCCAAATTATCCAAAGCGGTGCTGACACGCCGCACTCCAAAATGGCGTGGCATACGCTTTGCGAATCCCGCCGTGAACGAATTCCGTCACTTCCCTGCCTCGAAAGTCCGCGTCATGCCTCGCCTTTTTTTGTACCTACTTGCGGTGGTAACGGTCCTCGTCCCTCTGTCCGCTTCCGCACAGTTCGACATCGAACATGAGCCGATCAACTACCTCATCTACTCCGCAGCATTCGACGGCTTGCCCGCCGAGTTGAAGGAAATCGTCTACCGCAAGCTGCACGACGTGCTCACCGGCAAAGACCAATCGCCGACGTACAAGCACTTATCGAACGAGGACCGCCAAGCTATCCTCGAAATCCTGCTCGACACGAAGCGGGACGTGCCAGCATCGTGGTTGGTTCCAGCGAAGCGGGAGCCGTGACCGTTGGCTTGCGTCACATCCGATAGGGGCGGGCACTGGCATGATTTCTGTGAACTTCGTGCCGGCCCACCGACCGAGCCTGCTGCGGTTCGCTTGGTGGTCAGTCCCGATTCATGTCGCGCTGGGGTTCGGATTCTGGTGGATGATGACCAACTTTCCAGAGGAATTGGGGACCGGTCTGCTTTGGATTCACGTCGGTTTTCTGGTTCTGATAGTGGTCAGCATCCGCCTCTGGTGGGACCGTTGCGGAGAACTGCTGGCTCTGCTGGCCATCAATCACGCGGCCACGTTCGCGGTGCTGATCTGCCTGCCGTGGTCGTGACCAATGCGTGACAGAAGTCTGAATCTGTCGTGACTCTCGCGGCGCAGGCGCTGCACGGCTGGCTGTCAACGACGTTTAACAGGCACTCTTGCCCGTCAAACGCCAGACGACGGGCAAGAGTGCCCGTCCTACAACAACCCCCGCCCGGCCAGGAGTCGCTTCATGAGTCACCAAACCAGCATTGTGGAAGTCTCGAATCGTCCGCTGCCAATGTCACGCTCCGACGGTCCTCTCGTCGAACTTGTCGCGATTCAGGAGTCGTTTCGTCGCGCACAGTTTCGTGGGAGCAACGTGGATTGGGTGACTCTGGTTTGGATGTTGACGATGCACGCGGGGGTGATCGCTGCGGCGTTTTTCGTCGAATGGAAATCAGTGGTCGCCGCCATCGGCTTGCACTGGCTGACATGCAGTGTTGGGGTCTGCTTGGCATATCACCGTTGTCTGGCTCACGACTCGTTCCGACTGGCTGGGCCGGTGCGATTCTTCGTCACGCTGAGCGGAGTGTTGTCGGAACAAGGCTCGCCGTTGATGTGGGCGGCGACTCACCGAGTGCATCACAGCCGATCGGATCGAGACGGCGATCCGTACTCGCCGCGCGAAGGATTTTGGTGGTCGCACCTGCTGTGGCTGTTCGTCCGGCGAACGTCGGCCGAGCGACAACAACTGTATCGCGTCTTTGCTCCCGATCTGGTCCAAGACCGGATGCTGCCATTCTTCGAGCGAACGTATTCGTTCTGGCTGGTATCGTTTGCCGCCGTGCTGTTCGCTCTGGGAGGAAAGGGGGATTTCTGCTCACCCGTCACCAAATAGACCCAGGCCACCAACATGTCACTCAGCCACCTCCACTCGGAATCAGCCTCCGGCTGCCGACAGACACGCGATGAATAATTCAGGCTAGATTCTGTTCGTCAACCAGTTGCCGACGAAGCGATTCCAGAGGCGTAGGAAATTTCACCGGAAGCATGAGACGGCTCCGCCAACATAGAACTCAATGCGAGCACACTACTGGTTTGTTTCCGCCGAACTCAACCGGCAACTGTCGAGTGGTTGAGTAATACAGACGGCTCGCCTGGGATTTCATTCGAGCGGCGGCACAGGCGAGCCGCCCGTGCTACGTTTCAAGTACGTTGCCGACGACAATCTTGATCGTCCTTGATCCCGATCAAAACAGAACGCTACTGTGAGCCGCCGTTCGGTTCCGCCAATGATGCGGAATTCCCTCTTTGGGCGAGAGTCCCAGGTTTGTCTCCAGCATGACATCAGCACTTCACACCGCTTGCCGCAGTTACTTTTCCGCCGCACCGATGCGGCGACGCGAGTACCTGCGTGCGGGGACTCTCAGTGTGCTGGGGCTTAATCTGCCACAGTGGCTGCGGATGAACGAACTCGCGCGGGCGGAATCGGCGAGCGCTGGCAAGCAACGTCCGCATGCGAAAGCCTGCATCTTTCTCTTCATGTGGGGCGGGCCGGCACATCAAGACACGTGGGACATGAAGCCGAATGCTCCGTCCGAGTATCGCGGGGAATTTCAGCCGATCGACACCAACGTCTCCGGCCTGCAAATCTGTGAGCACTTGCCGATGCTGGCTCAGCGAGCGGACAAGCTGGCGGTGATTCGCTCGATGACTCACGGCGATGTCGATCACACGTCGGCCACACATTTCCCGCTGACTGGCCGAGCGACTCCACGACGCGGTGCGCCGCTGGCGGAAGATTGGCCGAGCATCGGTGCGGTAATTTCTCGGCTTGGTCGAGGTCGCGGACCACTCCCTCCATTCGTCTCGATGATGCCGGTCGTGCCGAACGGAGCGCCCCGCTTCGTTGAAGAATCGCACGGTCAAGGAGCCGGTTGGCTCGGCCCAACGTTTGATCCGATGCGGATCGACGCCGATGGCAGCAAGCCTGATTACAAAGTCGGCGACTTCTCGTTGCACGCCGATGTGCCGGAAGCTCGCTCGAACCGACGACGCGAATTGCTCAACGACATCGACCGGCAACTGCGAGATTTGGAAGGTGACGCGCGCGTTGTGGCGACTCGCAGCCACTACGACCGAGCGTTCTCGCTGCTCTCTTCGCGTGGCGCGGTCGAGGCGTTCGATCTGACTCGTGAACCGACCGCCGTTCGCGAACGTTATGGCATGAACATCCACGGGCAGTCGGTGTTGCAAGCTCGGCGACTGGTCGAAGCCGGAGTCCCCTTCGTCACGGTCTTTTGGCCAAACGACGGAACCACGAACGTCAGCGTTTACTGGGACACGCACAATCGCAACTTCATCGATCTCAAGACGCGGCTCTGTCCGGTCACCGATCAAGCTTTCAGCGCCTTGTTGGATGACCTTCAGCAGCGCGGCATGTTGGACGACACGCTCATCGTTTGGACGGGTGAGATGGGCCGCACTCCGCGAGTCGGTCAAGGTGTTGTCGGCGGAGCGGGTGCGGGCCGCGACGGTCGCGATCACTGGCCGAGTTGTTTCACGTCGGTTTTGGCCGGCGGAGGAATTCGTGGCGGAGTCGTGCATGGTTCCAGCGACCGCTTCGCTGCGTATCCGGCATCGAATCCGACATCCCCGCAAGATCTCGCCGCGACGATCTATCACAGTCTGGGAGTCGATCCCCATTTACAACTGCCAGACAACCTCGGCCGCCCGCTGACGATCTGCGAAGGCTCGCCGATTCAAGGCATTTTGTCTTGATGCAATCGCTCGCCCACCCACGAGATCACCTGATGCCAAACGATGAAATGTCTGACGGCCCACTGTTTACGAATCCTGATCCGGATGTCGCGCGGCAATTCTTTCGCAGCAAACAGAAGCGGTTAATCGACAAAGTGATGTCGGTCCCGGAAGCGGTGCGGCAGTTCGTTCACGACGGCGACTATCTGGCGTCGGGAGGCTTCGGAGCCGATCGCATCGCCACCGCTTTGCTGCACGAGATCGTGCGACAGCGCAAGCAGAACCTCAGCTTGGCGGGACACACGGCGACGCATGATTTTCAAATTCTGGCGGCGGGCAACAACACGGGCCGTGGCCAATTGCTGAAGAAGGTCGATGCGGCGTACATCGTCGGCTTGGAAGCTCGTGGGTTGTCACCACACGCTCGGCGTATCGTCGAGGGCGGGCAAGTCGAACTGTGCGAATGGACGAACTACACGTTGGCCCTGCGGTTCCAAGCGGCGTCGATGGGCGTTTCATTCCTTCCCGCGCGAAGCGTTTCTGGAACCGACACCTTCCGACACAGTGCCGCTCGCAAAATCATCTGCCCATTCACCGGAGCGGAATACGTCGCGATCCCCGCGTTGTGGCCCGACGTCGCGATCATCCACGTGCATGAGGCGGACTGTTTCGGCAATGCTCGCATTCGGGGAACCTCGGTCGCCGACATCACACTGCCGCGAGCAGCCAAGCACGTGATCCTGAGTTGCGAGCGTTTAATTTCCAACGACGAGATCCGCCGCGATCCGACATCGACCGTCATCCCGTTCTTCTGTGTCGATGCGGTCTGTGAAGTTCCGTTTGGCAGTTATCCCGGCAACATGCCGTATGAGTACTACTCCGACGAGGACCATCTGAAGCAATGGCTGAACGTCGAAGAAGACGTGGCGACATATCAGGCGTTCCTCGAACGGTATCTCTTTGGCGTGAAGAACTTCGCCGAGTACCTCGAACTTTGCGGTGGAGACGCTCGCATGGCCGAACTGCGGCGGCAGGAATTAGAGCCGAATGGATAAGCCTTGCTCGGCCATCCGTCCGCAATCCTGGCAAGCGGGGCGGCGTCAGCCCCCTGGTGCTCGCATTGTCCCCTTTCGCTCCGCGAAAGGACGTTCTTTCGCGGAGCGAAAGACGACATTTGTGGCGACGCGAGTTATCAACAACAATCCTTCCGTGACATCACTCCACCGCAGTGCTGAGCACTGCATTTCCAAAAGGTTGACCATGATCGACTACGCCAAGACGTTTGAATCTGGATTGTCCTATCAAGATTTTCTCGCGAAGTTTGGAACCGCCGAGCAACAACGCCGTTGGGAAGGAGTTCACGCGGAAGTCCGCCTGACGGATTCGCAGCGACAACTGCTGGGTTCGTTCAAACGCCAGATGCCTGTGATCGTGCTGGCCGGTGCGTGGTGTGGCGACTGCATCAATCAGTGCCCGATCTTCGACCACTTCGCGTCGGCCACCAGTTGCCTCGATGTGCGGTTCTTCGATCGCGATGCGAGTCCCGAGTTAGCGAACGAGCTTTCCGTCTGTGGAGCGGCTCGCGTTCCGGCCGTGCTGTTCCTGAGCGAAGACTGGTTCCGCTGCGGCCAGTACGGAGACCGAACGCTGTCAAAATATCGTGACATCACGACCGCACTCGACGGAGCGGCTTGCCCGACAGGACTCGTTTCCCCCGGCCGATCCTTGCTCGATTCGGTGACGCAAGACTGGCTCAATGAGTTCGAGCGAATTCAGCTTCTGCTCCGCACGTCAGGTCGGCTGCGGAAGCTGCACGGAGATTGAGCCTTTATAAACACGACGCGCAAGCGAGTGGTCTGTCTTGCGAGTGGTCTTGCGAGACAGAC
>JANNDA010000767.1:0-2902 GCA_031387195.1 Planctomyces sp.
AACTCCTTCGGAGTAAAGACGGAACTCATCCCGTCAAACTTGGAGTGACTGTCACTTTTCTTTCTTGAAGAATGCACGCACCAGCTTGACGACTTCAATGATTGTGACCGGGGTGAGTGACAGCACGCCGATCAGCAGCCATTCCCAGTCGAGGTGGCTGGAAACTTCAAACACCGGCTGAGCGAACGGGAGCATCACGACACTGAGCTGCAACAAGCCGGAGATGACGATCGCTCCCAAGAGGTGCGGGTTCGAGAACAATCCCAGTTCCAGCACAGTGGAGCTTTGGCTGCGGCAGCCGAACGCGAAGAACAGTTGAGCGTACGCGGTGATGCAAAACGCGACGGCCCGAGCACGGCCCAGATGCGCTTCGTCCCCTTGGTAGATCAGCCAGAACCCCAGGCCTGCGACCGTCGCGACCAATGTGCCGTGGAACAGAATCAGCACCGCGCGCTGTCGCGTGATCACCGCTTCGAGCGGCGGGCGCGGTGGACGGGTCATGATGTCCCGTTCGGGAGGCTCCATGCCCAGGGCCAGAGCGGGAAGACCGTCCGTGACGAGGTTGATCCACAGAATCTGAATCGCCGCCAGTGGGACCGGCCAGCCAATCAGCGCGGCGAAAAACATCAGCAGCACTTCGCCGGCGTTACACGACAGCAGGTAATGCACAAACTTCTGGATGTTGTCGAAGATGCCACGACCTTCCTCGACGGCGTTGACGATCGACGCGAAGTTGTCGTCCGTCAGCACCATATCGGATGCCTCTTTGGTCACGTCGGTCCCGGCGACGCCCATCGCGATGCCGATGTCGGCGGCCTTCACGGCCGGTGCGTCGTTCACTCCGTCACCCGTCATGGCCACGATCTGGCCGCGCTGCTTCCAGGCTTTGACGACACGCAGTTTGTGTTCGGCAGAGACGCGAGCATAAACGGCGATTTGGTCCACTTGGACCTTGAGCTCCTTGTCCGACAAAGCGTTGAGTTCCTGGCCGGTGACGACTCGATCATCGACTCCGGCGATGTGCAACTCGCGAGCGATCGCCAGCGCGGTTTCCGGATGATCGCCGGTGATCATGACGGGGCGGATGCCCGCCGCGCGACAGCGGCGCACCGCCTCTTTGGCTTCCTCGCGAGGGGGATCAATCATGCCGACCAAGCCCGCGAAGATCAGGTCGGTTTCCTCGTACTCGGTTCCCTGAGTGGCCGAATGATCGCGGTACGCCAGCGCGAGCACTCGCAGCGCGCGGGCCGCCATTTCGGAATTCGATTGCACGATCTGTTTGCGGCGGTCATCGGTGAGTGACTCGACTTGGCCGCCGCGCCGCTCGGAAATGCACTTCGCGAGGATCACCTCCGGCGCGCCTTTGGAGTACATGACGCGAGCGCCGTCCGGCCCGCGCAGCACGACCGACATCGTCTTGCGTTCCGAGTCGAACGGAATCTCGAAGAGGACGTGCTGCTCGTGATCGCGGGCTTCGATGCCCGCCTTGAGCGCGGCCACGACCAGCGCCCCTTCGGTCGGATCGCCGATGACTTGCCAGGAATCGGCGGCGTCGCCGCGCGGGCTGACCGTCGCGTTGTTGCACCGCGCGGCCGTGGTCAGAACTTGCATGAGGTCTGACTCGTCACGCGGATTGACCGGCTCGTAGCCACGCTCGCCAGAGCGTGGGTCGATCTCCGCACTGCCCACGTTCTGGCGAACGCGGCTACGTTCCGCGACGTCACATTTCAAAAACTGCCCATGCGGCGCATAGCCGCCGCCCGTCACTTGAAATCGCTCGCCGCCGGTCACGATCTCGCGCACGGTCATTTCGTTGCGGGTCAGCGTCCCCGTCTTGTCCGAACAGATGACCGTCACCGAGCCGAGCGTCTCGACGCTCGGCAGTTTGCGGACCAGCGCGTTCCGTTTGACCATGCGTTGCAGGCCCAACGCGAGCGTCAACGTCACCACGGCGGGAAGTCCTTCCGGCACCGCCGCGACCGCGAGACTGACGGAGATCAACAGCATCTCCAACAACTTGCCGCCGCGCGCCAATTGCATCGCGAAGATGATGACCACAATCACCAGGCAGACGAACACCAGCACCTTGCCGAGTTCCGCCAGCCGTCGCTGCAACGGCGTCTGTTCGGGCGCGGAGCGTTGCAGCATCCCGGCGATGTGCCCCAGTTCTGTGTCCATGCCGGTCGCGACGACGATCGCGCTGGCTTTGCCGGCGGCGGTCACCGTCCCCAGGTAAACCATGTTGCGACGATCACCTAGTGGCGAGTTCTCGGGCAACACACAGTCGGCGTCTTTGTCCACGGGGACCGATTCGCCGGTCAACGAGGCTTCCTGAACGCGGACGCTGAAGCCGCTCAACAGCCGTGCGTCGGCCGGGATGTTGTCTCCCGCTTCCAGTTCGATGCGGTCCCCCGGCACCAATTCGCTGGCGGGCACCAATTGCAACACGCCGTCGCGGATCACCTTGGCCATTGGCGACGAGAGCTTTTGGAGCGCCGCGAGCGCTCGTCCTGCTTTCTCTTCCTGAAGAAAGCCGATGATGCCGTTGACGAGCACGATGGCCAAGATCGCCGCGGTGTCGACCCATTCCCCCATCACGCCGGCGATGATCGCGGCGGCGATCAGAATCCAAATCACCAAGTCCTTGAACTGAACCACCAGCTTCCGCCACGTCGGCACCGGGGGCGCTTCCGCGAGCGCGTTCCAACCGTGCTGCACTCGCCGCTGAGCCACCTCCTGAGCGCTCAGCCCGTGAGTCAGATCGGCCGCCAGTTCCCGCACCACGTCGTTTCCAGAAATGGCATACCAGACTCGGGATTCAGGCATGTTGCACCTCGCGGCGACACTTTGTGTTTGTGAAGAATTGAGCCGCGACCGTCAGGGAGCGGGGCGGCGTTAGCCC
>JANNDA010000183.1:0-6321 GCA_031387195.1 Planctomyces sp.
CGAGCGCCACGCGAACCGTCGCCTTCGGATCAACCTGATCCGGCCCGTCGAGCTTCAACGATTTGATCGCCGGACAGCGATTCGCCGGCGGCTTACCGGTCCAGATTTCCGAGAGTGCATCGACCGCGCCGAGTCGCGAACCGTCGGGCAGCAACATCCCAAACCAGGTGGCCGTCGCTTCTTGTTTGCTGCCCCACACGAAGGCATAACCGCCCAGGCATTGCCCGCGATTTTCCAACACCGCTTGCTGATACACGCTGCGGTAGGAATCCGCTTTCTCGGTGCTCGACAACTCCGACGCGGCTCCCCAACTGTTCTTGGGGACTTCCCAAATTCCGGGCGGGCCGAACTCTGTCAGAATGAACGGTTTCACGCCCCCCGCTTCGCGATAACGCTGCGGAATCGAGGCTCCTCCCGCGTAGCTGTTGATCCCGACGATGTCGATATCGGGACAAAGCCGATGAATGTTCTTCACGCGGTCGCCACCGATCTCGGCAACGACCGTCATCGTGGGATGCTGCGGATCGATCCGCTTGGCCAGGCTCGCGATGTTGTTGATCGCCGACCAGATCGCGGCGTTTCCACCATCGGCGTAACCTTCCATCTCATTGCCGATGCCCCAGAGCAGCACGGCGGGATGATCTTTGTACGTTTCAATCACTTTCCGTACGGCGTCGAACTGCCGAGCAACTTGATCCGCATCGTTGTAGTTGAAGCCGTGACGCTCGTGACCGAGCCAAATCCCAACGGTCACGGTCAGTCCCAGCTTCTGAGCCTCATCGAGCACCGGACCGACTTTGTCCGCGCCCCACGTGCGGATTGAGTTACCGCCAGCCGCTTTCAAGGCCGGCAAGGAACGGTCTCCGCCGACACCCTTGATGAGATACGGCTCTCCGTTGCGGACCAATCGAAAGCCGTCTGCCGTGACTTCGACTTTCACCACAGATGGGTGCGTCTCTTCGGCAGTCGCGACTCCGATGCACCAGCACCCCAGCCAGACCAACAACCCCATGACGATAAAATGCTTCATATCACTTCCAAAATGTGGACCAAGGATGCGCGGATCGTACCGGCCCACGTGGTACTCGGCCACAATTCGGTCATCGTGGAGTGCCGCTGTCAAATCTGATTTCATTCAATCTTCACCGGACCACGGATGAAGAACTCCCGCGACGGTTGCCACGTCGCTGATGTCTGCTCGTTTTCAAGATGAGCGAGCCGTGCTCCCCACATTGAGCGGTCGAGTCACGAACCGTACTCTTCGCCAAGCGAACTCAAAGTTTCAGAAACCGAGGTGTTGTCAGATGGCGGAGTTTCAAACGGTAGCCCATGTCGGCGATATCCCCGAAGGCGAAGGGCGTGCGTTTTGTGTGAACGGCAAGATGGTCGCCCTGTTCTTTGTGAAGGGCGAATACTCGGCGATCAACGATCTTTGTCCGCATTTGGGAGCGTCATTGGCCGCAGGCTACGTCGAGGACAACGGAGTCACCTGCCCGTGGCATGCTTGGCGGTACTGCATCAAGTCCGGCACCTGGCTGGATAATCCGAACTCGAAGACGCGAACCGAAACTTATCCCGTGCGTGTCGTTGGCCACGAAATTCAAGTCGAAGTACCCACGCCGTAGCACAGGCGGCTCGCCTGTGTTTTAACCGGCTCTCATGAGCAGGCGGGCCGCCTGCTCTACGTCTTCTACTCCGCCGGCTTCATATAGATCAGCTTGCCGCAATGGCAGAAGGTGATCTTGCCAGTGCGAACTTCCACCGAATGCTGTGGCGAGAGGGAGACATAGCACGCAGTGCAAACGCCTTTATCGACAGCGGCCAGTGCATCAGCGCCGAACGCTGCGACCAAGCGGCGATAAACCAACATGACCTCGGCTGGCAGAATGGTCTCGGCCGCGGCGACAGCCAGCTTGAGCTTCTCGACTTTCTCGCTAAGACCAGCGACTGCGGCGGCCACTTGAGCGGTCGCTTTGACAATCTCGTCCTTCACTGTGGCGACGACTTTCTCGGCTCCGCCGATTTGCTCTTTAATTTTATCGGCCTGCTCCATCGAATCGAGGATCTCGTCCTCAAGCACGCTGTTGGCCATTTCATCCGCGGCGATCTGCCCTTTGAGGATGTCGAACTCGCGGTTCGAGTTGCACATATTGAGCTTCGTGCGCAGGTCAGCCAGCTTGGCTTCGTTCGTCTTGAGTTGCAGATTCTTCTGGTCGGCCAACTTTCGCCGTTCGATGTGCTGAGCCTTAATTGCATCCAGTTCGGCCTGCCGCTTGGCCAAAAGATTTTCTTTGGCCTTGATCATGCGAGGCCCGCGGTTCAATTCGTCTTGCACGCTCGCTAGTTGGAGATGCAGGTCATGCAGAATGAACAAGCCGTTTTCCACAGCCATCGATGTCGGCTCCGATGTGAGTGATCGCTCCACGAATCCGGAAGTGGCATTTCGCGGGGTGGTGTTGTATCCGCTCCGTTCCTCCAGCGGCAGTGTGCGCTCGATTGGCAATAATCAGGCTAGACATCGACTCGTGGATCATTTCACGTCACCCATTAGCATTGGCTGTAGCCATGATGCTTGCTCAAGGACATTTGGCTCAGGCTCAGATACGCGTAGAAGCGACGTAACTTCCTGTTGCGCGATCGCCTGTGTTGGACTTCCTCCAGAGCCGGACGAGTTGACGTCCGGCTCTTTATTGTGCCGCGATCGGTTTAGCTTGGAGCGGCTGACTGCCCGCCAGCCGCCTCATCCTGGAAGAAGTCGATCTGTCCGGTGACAACGTCGTAGAGCGCGCCGACAACGGCAATCCGGCCTTCGTGGACCAATCGGTTGATCGTGCGGCTTTCCCGCTGTATGCGTTCGACGGTGTGTATGACGTTCAGGCGGGCGACCGCATCGACCAAATTCGCTCGCTCACTCTCAGACCATTGCTCCAAATGTTGGCACGAGGGGAGGTCGATCGCCTTTTGGATCTCGCAAATGATCGGTTCCAGATGCTGACAACCGGTCGCCTGCTCAGCGTTGGCCTGCGAGCCAGCCAAGTTGACGGCGGCCGTGACCGCGCCGCATTGCGTGTGTCCGACGACGACAATCAGCTTCGCTCCGGCGACGGCACAGCCATATTCCATGCTGCCGAGCACCTTCTGACTGATGATGTTGCCCGCGATGCGGATGCTGAAAATATCCCCCAACCCAAGATCGAAGATCAACTCGGACGGCGTGCGCGAGTCGATGCAACTTAGGAGCACAGCGAGCGGGTGCTGTCCCAAGGCGGTCGCTTGCAGTTGTCGCTCCAAATCCCGCGTCAACCGTTTCCCCGTGCGAAAGCGCTCGTTGCCCTCTTGGAGAATCTTCAACACTTGGGCCGACGTGAGCAGCCCTTGCAGATCGTGGGTCGAATAATCCACATATTGAATCTCGTCCTGAAGTTTGTATTTGCCCCGAAAGCCGCGGAGGCTGACTTGCACGCCGCGAATCGGAGCGGTCTGCTCCTTGAAGTCGCGAATCATGCTAAGAATATCCGGGTCGATGTAGACCGTGTTCAGAGCGTCCAACAGGATGTGACCTCCACGGGGAATCGAATTGAAGATTTGGTCTAACGCCCCGCGGTTGAGAAAACTGACCTGATTGGCCAGTTCGACATGCAAGACATCGCCTCCCAAATGCCGTTCCACAATGGACCGGAGCGGCCGCAGTACATTGCTGCTCAAGATAAACGCGAGACTGACTGCCAGTCCGATTAAGATGCCGATCAGCAAGTCGGTCATCACGATCGAAACGACGGTCAGGATGAACGGCAGGAACTGATAGCGGCCTTCGCTCCACATCTGCCGAAACAACGAGGGGCTGACCAGCTTGAGTCCCGTCACCAACAGAATCGCGGCCAGACACGACAGCGGGATGTGGTTGAGAGAGATCGGCAGGAACATCACCGATAGCAGCAACAACAGACCATGCACGATCGTGGCCAGCTTTGTCTGTCCGCCGGAGTTGATGTTCACCGAACTCCGCACAATCACCGATGTCACCGGCAGTCCGCCGATAAGTCCGGCCAGCACATTGCCGATCCCTTGAGCCACCAACTCGCGGCTGGGCGGAGATGATCGCTGCCGGCGATCCAGCTTGTCGACCGCTTCCAGGTTCAGCAGCGTTTCCAGCGAAGCGACGATCGCAATCGTGATCCCGGCGGTATACACGGCCGGATTTCCGAGCTGCGAAAAATCGGGAAGCTTGAGAAACCCCAAGAAATCACGCACGGAACTTGAGACCGGCACCTGAACCAAGTGGCTCGCCTCAATCAGCCACCCGCCTCCCCAATGCTCGAACAGCCGAGCCAGTCCGACTCCCAGCAGCACGACAATCAGCGGAGCGGGTACGATCGACTTCTTCAGCTTCGGAGTTCTGTCCCAGATCACCAGCAGCGCGATCGACACGAGTCCGATGACGGCCGCGCCTTGATGCAAGTCGCCAATCATCGCCAGGAATTCCGACAGCGTGTTTTCGTGATCCGGTTGCGAGAACGACATTTCGCCTTCGGGATCGGTGTCGTGTCCCAGGAGGTGCGGAATCTGTTTCAAAATCAAGATGACGCCGATCGCCGCGAGCAGTCCTTTGATCACGCTGCTGGGAACGAACGCCGATAGAACTCCGGCTCGCGCCAAGCCCAAGCCAATTTGGATCAGCCCGCCAATCATCACTGCCAACAAGAACGCCTCAAATGATCCGAGCTGTGCGATCTGTGCCGCCACGACCGCCGTCAGCCCGGCCGCCGGCCCGCTGACGCTCGTGTGTGATTGACTCAGGACGCCGACCACAAGGCCACCGATGATTCCGGCCAACACACCGGAAAACAGCGGTGCGTTCGACGCCAACGCAACTCCCAAGCACAACGGCAGGGCCACGAGAAAGACCACCATGCCAGCGATCAAATCGCGAGGCACCGTGTCACTCGAAAAGACTTTGGTCTGGGTCATGAACGACTCCTCAATGAATCGAGTTCGGAAAACGTGAACATCGGGCGCCGCAAGCTGTTTTGAGTTAGCACGACGCGAAAGCGAGTGATTTCATTTGGAACCACTTGCTTGCGCGTCGTGCTAACTGCCGTCCACGAATAATCTCGGCAAGCATGCAGCGACGAAAAAACGGCAGCGAATCAATCGCCAGGTAGACGCGAAACCGCCGGACATTGGCAATTCGTCCGCAGTCAACACCACGAACGGAGCCAGCCTCGGCCGTCGGTCTCAGCAGTGCAACGGGAGCGCTCGCCCGGCCTGTGAGCCGTGACCAAGCGGTGCTTCGGCCGTAGCGGTGTGTCGAGCAACTCGACGTGGCCGGGAGTCACCGACCGTCGTTCGACTTTGCCCGCGGTGACGTCGCTGCCACCGCGAGACTCCAGCCTGAGCCAACGTGAGTTCGCCCTTCACCGATTCATCGCTCGACTCCGAACTTTCGCGAGTCTCGCACGGTTCCTCTTCGGGCTGCAACGACAAGAACGTCAGCACACAGGGCTGCCACGCCGCCATCAGGCAGCTTAGCCACATCAGCAAAATTGCCAGCGGTCGCGAAGTCAGCTTCATGGCATACCAGATCATGCAACGCGAGAAACAGAGTTCATACCAGAAAGCCTGGATGGCCGAGACGGCGGCATTTTGGGGATTCGTCGCCGAGACGCAAGCGACTTTTGCGTGAAGTCCATCGCGGTCGCCATCCCACGAATTCTGGTTGAGCCTTGCTATCCACGCGGACGTGGCGATATATGGTCCCCCCATGACCGCCTGGAAACGCCGATCTCTGGCCGTGCTGTTGTTGATGCTGGTGGCGTTTTCGTCTCTGCTCAACTTGGCAGTGGCAGTGTCAGCGCGAGCGGATACAGACGCGCCTTCGCCCTTCGTGCTTGTCGAAGCGTTTGAGGAAGGCGAGATCGAAGAGTCCGGTGAATTTGTGTTGCTCGCGGACTCGAAGCCCTGCGTTTTCGCCGTTGAGGTCACCTACGCAGTGCATATTGCCGAAGAATGCGAGTTCGTTCGAGCTCGGCATCGCAAAGCTCATTTCTTGCGCGGGCCGCCGGTTGTCTGAATGACTGGCCGTGCCTTTCGTGCGACCGTCGCGCGCTCATTGCGACGGAGCAGCTTGTTCTCAACTCTGCTTAATCGGTGTTTCCCGTGGATGACATCGCGTGCCTGATTGATTCCGACGACGTTCGGTTTCGGTTGCAACAGACCATTGAACGCGCTGCTCACCTCTTGCCGGCGCAAGGTCCCATCACGGTGTTCATTCACCACAACACCTTGCACGCTTTCGAGGATCTGTCGTTCGATGAAGGCGTC
>JANNDA010000238.1:0-2014 GCA_031387195.1 Planctomyces sp.
CGGACTTCATTGGCCATCAGATCGACCGTGACGATCAGCTTCGGATCGTTTTGAATCGCGGTCGTGAGCTTTTCCAGATCAGCTCGCGCGGCGGCAACGCAGGGGACGCCGAGCGAGGTGCAGTTGCCGAAGAATATCTCGGCAAATGATTCGGCGACGACGGCTGTGATGCCCCACCGCATCAACGATTGCGGAGCATGTTCCCGCGATGAGCCGCAACCGAAGTTGCGCCCGGAGACCAGAATACTGCCCCCCGTGAATCGTGCGTCGTCGAATGGATGCTTCAAGTCTTGCTTGCGATCGTCTTCAAAAGCGTGCTCGCCCAAGCCGTCGAACGTGACGCAACGCAAGTAACGCGCGGGGATGATTCGGTCGGTATCAATGTCGTCGAGAAACAGCGGCACGCTCGTGCCGACTACTTGGGTAATCGTCTGCATGATGGTTTTGTGGATCTTAAGCAACGAGAAAAAGTTGGTTGGAAATCGACACGCGGCACAGATTAGGGGGTCAGCATTGAACCGCAAGCCTTGATGACACTCCCAAACGTTAGGTGCTGAGTGGAAGGAAAACCTGGAGTGCTGCGGTTCGACGCAGCACTCCAACATTTGGAATGAAGGCGTTGATACTTCATAAAATGCTCGTCAATGAGCAACATTCGTGACGGCAATTTTTGAACTACGGAAACAACCAACGATAGGCCGCCATCAAACCGAGCACTGCTCCCAGGACAACCCACCACGGCTTCGTTGACGGCAATGCGGCGTGATCTTCGACCGAGATGTAATTCTCGCAGTAGGGGCATCGCGGCGTGTCCTCAGGAATCTCCCGACGGCAGTACGGACAGGGAATCGTCGGATCCTCATTGTCGTCGTCAATGTCATCAAACGCATCGTCATCGAACTCTGTCACTGACAGCCTTTCCATCGTGAATCGTTCGCCTTGCTCGTCGAGTGTTCTCGAATTCCAACTTGCTGGCAGGCGGCTACATTCTTGCGCTGACGACGGCTACAGTCGAGCGACCGACGACAGGAGTGAGTGATGAGCCTATTCCGAATTCAAGCCGCACAGATCGACCAATACGAAGAGGATGGATTCTTCATCGTTCCGAACCTGTTAGACGCCGAGGAGGTGACGTTGCTGAGCCAGATTGCTCGCGCAGATCACGAACTCCAGCAAAAGAAGGCGACTCGTGCGGACGGAGAAGGGGGAGCGATCGATCTTGTCGTCAACAATGAACTGCCGACTGATTCGATTTACGGTGCGATTGTCCGCAGCGAGCGAATTGTTCACGCGATGGAGACGGTGCTGCTCGATGAGGTCTATCATTACCACCATAAGATGATTCTGAAGGAGCCGCGCGTCGGCGGAGCGTGGGCGTGGCATCAAGACTACGGCTACTGGTATCACAACGGCTGCGTCTTCCCCTACATGGCGAGCGTGATGGTGGCGCTCGACAAGACCACGCGCCAGAACGGCTGCCTTCAGGTGGTGCGTGGCTCCCACCTTTGTGGTCGCATCGAGCACGGGGTGTTGCCAGGCGAACAGGTGGGTGCCGACCCGGTGCGGGTCGAGCAGGTGCTCAAGCGGATGGAAACCGTCTACGCCGAGATGGAGCCGGGCGACGGCCTGTTCTTTCACGCGAACACGCTGCATCGTTCCGACCAGAATCGCTCGCCGAACCGGCGCTGGACCGTGCTGTATTGCTACAACGCGGCGCGCAACGATCCCTATGTTGAACACCATCATCCGGGATACACGCCACTCGCCAAGGTGGACGACAACGCGATCAAGCAGGCCGGGTTGAAGTTTGCGACCGACACGCACGGCTATCGCAATCGCTCCGCCAATCCGCCTGAACTCAGCAAACGAGTCGAAGGCGACAAGATCGAAGTCGATTACACGGGATCGTCACCGCGCCAGCCTGTCGGGATCAATTCGGTCCTCAACTACACCTATTCGTACACCGTTTATCCGATCAAGTGCGTGATCGACCCGAGCTCGAGGAACAACGCCG
>JANNDA010000244.1:0-2636 GCA_031387195.1 Planctomyces sp.
AAAATGGCGGGTCAACGCTTTCTTCAGTCGGTTGCTCTACCCCGCCAATTTTGAATTTTGCGGTGCCTGACCCCTGCTCGTTTAACTCCTTCAACCGTCGTTCAACCGCATCGCGGTCCAACGGAAACGGAAACCGCGACGGAACGATCCGACCCAGCCACAGATTCAGATCCGTGACGGTCAACGGCCCGCCCCGTCCGTAACACGCCGGTCCCGGATCGGCTCCCGCGCTTTGCGGGCCGACGACCAGCTTCACGCCGTCAAAAGCGCAGATGCTCCCGCCGCCAGCGGCAACCGTTTCGATTGCCAGCATCGGCGCGACAATGCGGACGCCGGCCTTCTTGGTTTCAAATTCGTACTCGTACTCGCCGCCAAACCGAGCGACGTCAGTGCTTGTCCCACCCATGTCGAAGCCGATCGCGCGCGGGAAGCCTGCTTGTTGTGCGATGCGTGAGAAACCAATCACGCCACCCGCCGGTCCCGACAGAATGCTGTCCTTGCCCACGAAGCGATCCGCATCGATCAGACCACCTGCGGAGGTCATGAGCTTGAGCGTTGATTCGGGATTTGAAATCTGCGATCTGAGCTTGAGTACGTACTCCCGCAGGATCGGATTCAAGTACGCGTCCATCACCGTCGTGTCGCCTCGGCTGACGATCTTGATCAGCGGTGCTAGGCGACTCGAAACACTGATCTCCGTAAATCCCACTTCGCGAGCGATCCGTTCGACGAGCTGCTCGTGAGCAGGATTGGAGAAAGAGTGGAGCAGGCAGATCGCGAGCGAGTCGATGCGCAGGTTGTCCGTGGTCTGACCGTGTAGCGCCACCAATTGCTGCCGAATCGCCGACTCATCCGGAGCCCTCAGCACCACGCCATCCGCGTCGATCCGCTCATCGATTTCGACGACGGCCGTAAACAGCGGTTCGGGCTTTTGAATGTCGAGATCAAACAAGCGTGGTCGATCTTGATTGGCGATCAGCAAGACATCCGCAAAACCTTTCGTGGTGATGAACGCCGTGCGGGCTCCGCGTCGAGTGAGCAGTGCGTTCGTCCCGCGAGTCGTCCCCAGTCGCACGTTGACGGCCGGAATCGGCTCCTTCAACCGTAGGCCGAGTGCCCTGCGAATCGCCAGGATGGGAGCCTCTTCGCCGGCAGTCAGTTCATACCGCGTTCCGGGACCGACCGACGGCGGCAACAACTGTTCGAGCGACAGCACGCCCACGCGATGATGAGAGGTCGAAACCTTCGCGGTGGCGATCGTCTCCCCGTGCTCGTCAAGAAACCGCAGGTTGTATCCGGTCCAGAATTCCTTCGGCTCCGCTCGACGCAACGGATCGACGATTCGATTGGTCCCTTGGACTTCCTCGACCTGTCCCTTCGTCACGCCGCTGCTGAGCACTTTGATCGGTCGCAATTCGCCAGACGGAGTTCGCGCGATGCAGTCGGTAAACGTCCCACCGACGTCGATCCAAAATTCCCAAGGTGTCATATCTTCGATTTCTTTCTGAGGTGATTACCGTGAAACGCTCGCCCTCGCTCACGCTTCGGGTTACTTCACGGGCAGCAGCTCGCGCAAGTTGTTCTCAATCGTTTCGCACAGCGATTGTAGCGGCAGGTCGTTCTCGTCGTCGCCGAACGGGTCTTCGATCTCAACGCCGATCTCTTCAATGCCCAGCAGCACATACGCGATTAGCAACGTTGCCGGAATCGTGAGCCAGCCGAAATCCGTGACGAGAGCCATCGGCAGCGTGAGGAGATAGCAGATCAACGCTCGTCGCAGATGAACCATGTAAGCGAACGGCAGCGGAGTATTGTGAATCCGCTCACACGCACCGAGAGAGTCCATCAGCCGTTGAATGCCACCGTCGAGCGTCATTTGCTGGATATCGCTGATGAGTCCGCGCTGCTGAGCCAAGCTGAGTTGCTCGGTCATCCGCCGAGACACCGCCAGTGGCACATGCTGAGCATTCTCAGTCGCTTCGATATCAACCAGCGGCAGCCCGGTCGTGATTGGCCCCAGCTTCTTTTTGCCACGCAACCGATTCATGACCGACCACGGAAACACCATCGTCCAATGCAGCCACCGGCCCAGCAGTTCGGGATCGCTCTTCAGCAGTGAGCAACTCAACCGGGCGAGGTTGCGGCAATCGTTGACGATGTTGCCCCACTGCCGACGACCTTCCCAAAACCGCTCGTAAGAGACGTTCGTCCGAAACACCAACAGCAAACCGAGCGCCACGCCAGTCAGCGTGTGGCCGTGAAGCGGAATGTTGATCGCAGGTGCCTGCCCTGTCCGATGCCAAGCCACCACCGCCAGTGACCAGGTCACACAAACGGCGACGCGCGAAAAAATCTCGCGCAGCATCGAACCGCGAATGTCGAACAGGTGGCTACGCCAGTGATGCGGGTCGTAATGAATCATGTGGGATTTCAGATTTGAGTGTCACCGGATTTCCGGATCTGTTTGGCCCCCACCGACCCCGCGTCGGTGGAGCCCTGATTGGAGGCTAAGACGAGTATCAAGGATTTCTGCTCGCCCCCGCCGACCCTGGTCGGTGGAGCGATGACTGGATGCTGCGTTGCCATGTCACGACCGTAGCTTTCAATCATCGCTCTACCGACCAGGGTCGGCGGGG
>JANNDA010000273.1:0-1933 GCA_031387195.1 Planctomyces sp.
CTGACGCCGCCCCGCTCGCCTGGGGAAAATCCTCTGCCGGTCCAGTTCACATCGCCCGTCGAGCGAGAGCCGCTGACTGTTCCAGCGTCGGTGACAAAACACGCTGTTCCAGCGTCGGCGACAAAAGTTGAACGCCCAGCATCGCGATCGTCGGACAAAGTGACCAGCGTCCAACGCACCTCGACCGATCCGAATCTCATCCAGCTTGATGACCACGCCAACCTCTCCGAAGAGATGATGGAGGTCTTCACCGAAGAGGCCGAAGATCACCTGCGACAGATTTACGCGGCCTTTACCGGGCTCGAATCACGTCCCGCGCAGATGAGCCTGATTCAAGACGTGCGGCGTTCGGCACACACCATCAAAGGGGCGGCTGGCTCTGTGGGACTGCGGCAAGTGTCGAAGCTTTCGCATCGTATGGAAGACTTGCTGGAGGGGCTGTTTGAGTCTCAGCAAGCGGTGACTTCCAGCACACTCGCACTGCTGTTTGACACGACGGACACGTTGCAGGATCTGGTTCACGGCAATTACGTCCCGGCGGAAATGCGAGTCGCTGTCGCACAGCTTTATGACAGCTACGACATCATCTTGAATCCGCATGCCGTGAATGTGAGCGCTGGTTCGGATTCAGTCGCCAACGTCTCGACGACGGAGAACTTGGCGGTCGAGCCATCGCCCAGTGACGAAGTCATCCTGCGACCGGCCATTGAAAACTTACCCGGCCGGGTTCAGGCTGCGCAGAATTCAGATTTGGCGGATCGCGACGTTGATGAAGAAAGACACTTGCTTCCACCAATTCTGAATTCTGCGCAGCCTGACCCCTGGCTTGATACGACAAGTGATGCCGTTTGCCTAACGTCGCTCACAGTCGAGCCCGCGCAGGCGACGCTCACCGCAACCGCGATCGTGGCCGCTCAAGAAGTTGTCGCCGCAGAAGTTGTCACGGAATCACGCGACGAGTCGGTCGCTCCATCTCAGGACATCATCATCGCCGATGTGTCGCCGCTGCTCGCCGCCTGGAGCCGACTGCCAGAGCCTGTCTCCGCTCCCGCAGTTGTGGATCGTGCTGCGGCGGCCAAGAAACAAACGGAGACACTACGCGTCCCGTTGGACCGCATTGATTCGTTGGTGCGCGAGGTCGGTGAGTTGATCATCAATCGCACGTCGTTCGCGCAACGCATGGCGGACTTCGCTCACTGCGTCGAAGAAATTCGGCGAGCCGTGGAGCGATTGCGGGGCACGTCAAACACGCTCGACGTGAAGTACGGTGTCGGAGCGTTGGGAGGCCGACGTCGGCTCTGGGGTGATGGGGCTTCGTCACTTCCGGGAGGAATGCGGCGGCGCAGTCAGCACAACGAGGAGTTTGATGCGCTCGAACTCGACCGGTATTCCGAGTTCCATTTGCTCTCGCGGTCACTCGCCGAGACAACCACCGATATCGGGACCATCGGTCAAGAGCTGCAGAATCTGATGGGTGACTTCGATCAGTTGCTCAATCGACAAGGCCGATTGTCGCGCGGCACGCAAGACCGGTTGATGCGCATTCGCATGGTTCCGTTGGCTGTGCTGACGACGCGGTTGCATCGCACAGTACGAGTCGTCGCGGGCCAACAGGACAAACTGGTTGACTTCTTGATTCAGGGTAGTGAAACCGAGTTCGACAAGCTGGCGCTGGAGGAACTTGCCGATCCGCTGATGCACATCCTGCGAAACGCCGTCGATCACGGCATCGAATCGACCGAAGTTCGCCTGAAACATGGCAAGCCACTACGGGCGACGATTCGCGTTCAGGCGTCCTATCAAGGCACCGAAGCAGTCATCTGCATCCAAGACGACGGCTGCGGGCTGGACCTCGACGCGATCCGAGAGACGGCGATCCGAAATGGTCTGGTGACGTCTGCCGACGTGGCGAACTTCACGGAGGATGAACTGA
>JANNDA010000296.1:0-8260 GCA_031387195.1 Planctomyces sp.
CGTCAGCCCCCCGGTTATCACCCGGAAACGCAGCCACCGGGGGGCTGACGCCGCCCCGCTCGCCAAATCGCAATGTTTTGAAAAAGACACAACCCTCGAAAAGCCAACAATGACGCAACTGATTCAACACTATGTCTCTCAGCAAGCGATCCAGCGACCGCATCACACGGCCATTGTTTGCAAGCAGGAATTGATTCAGTATGCCGAGCTGGACCAAATCACGAATCAGATCGCTGACAAGCTGCGGTTATGTGGTTGTCAGAACGGGGACCGAGTCGGCCTGCTGATTCCGAAGTCGCCGAACGCAATTTTTGCGATGCTCGGCGCACTGAAGGCGGACTGCGTTTACGTCCCGATTGATCCGGAGAGTTCTGCGGCTCAAGTGGCACGCATTGTGAAGTCGGTCAAACCCAAGGTGCTCATCTCCGCCCGATCGACGACTGCACTGTTGAATGACGCCTTCGCGGAGCATGACCTGTCTTCAGAAATTCAAATCGGAACACTCGAAGCCTTCAAACTCAGCGGCAAGCATTTTGAAGCCTCGTTCAGCGGCAGTGATGTGCTCCGACTCTCCAGTAAACAGCGAGCTTATGAGCGCAAGCCGACTGACTCGGCAGCCATCTTTTTCCCATCGCAGGAAGCCGACAGACACAAGGGGGTCGTGATCTCGCACGCGAACATCATCTATTTCCTCGAATGGGCACTGAAGTATTTTCAGTTTGACGAATATGACCGCATTTCTGGATTCACGCCGCCGCATTCTGAGCTTTCCGCGTTCGACACGTTCGGTGCGTTTGCGGCCGGGGCTGAACTGCATCTGGTTCCCACAAAGCTGAATCAGCAACCGCGCGAACTGGCTGAGTTCATTCGCACACAAGAACTCACGCAGTGGGCTTCGACCCCGGCAGTTTTGAATGCGCTCGTTCAAAGCGATGTTGTTCTGGACGGCGACTTCCCGTCGCTCAAACGATTGCTATGGACTCGCGGAGTCCTGCCGACACCCGCGCTGATCCACTTGATGCAGCGGTTGCCACTCACGCAATTCACGAATCTGTATGGTGCCGCCGAGACCACGATCGCGAGCAGTTCCTTCACCGTTCCCACATGTCCGAATGACGATGCGGATCAAATTCCGATTGGCCGCCCTGGCGCGGGTGTCGGCCTGTTTGTGCTCGACGACGGGTTGCAACCGGTCGCCCTGCATGAAGTCGGAGAACTTTACGTCGGAGGCGTATGCCTCAGTTCCGGTTATTGGCGAAATCAATTGCAGACCGACGCGGCGTTCGTGCAACACCCGGTGTTGAGCCAGCGTCTGTTCAAGACCGGCGACTTGGCACGCTTCAGTTCCGACGGTTTGGCCTACTTCGTAGACCGGACAACGATTCAAGAAGAGTCTGGAGATTGCTCAACAGTCAGCAAACGTTTTGTTGACGACGAGAGTTTGGAAACCCAACTGACAAACAAATGAGGTCATCATGCTCGACCGCGCTGTTGTTCAAAGTCAAATCGCTCAATTGATCGCTGACAAATTGGAATTCGACGTGCCGTCCATGGACGCCGATCTGTTCCAAGAAGGAATCCTCGATTCGCTGAGCTACGTGCGGCTGGTCGTGGAATTGCAGCAAGAGTTTGAGATGCAAATTTCGCTCGGTGAAATTGACATCGACCGCTTCCGCACTGTCGAGCAAATCGCTGACTTCGTACTGCAACACGAAGGCCGGTTGGTCGCAGTCTGATTTACGTGGGATAAGCTTCCAGCTTGTCGGAGCTGCTTTTGAAGGTGACAAGCTGGAAGCTTATCCCACGAAAAGTTCACAGGCGCGGAGCGTGACGGCTACGTAAATTGCACGCCGTTTGATCGCGTGATACCGATTGTCGTGGTGGCAGCAATCGCAACGACGGGGCAAATGTGTGGGAAGTCGTCCGCTGAGCCTGCATCGCCCGGAACATGACCTAAAGTTCTGCGGCCATGAATGAGACCAGCGTTCGACAAAGTGACCGACATGTCCAGCACGTCCACAATTTTTGCAGCCACGCAAAGCGCGCAGGGGATCACGGAGAAGCCAACTCTGCGTCTGGCGACGCCTGACATCATTCGCGTTTGCCACGTCAGCATGAGCTTGGAAACCGGCGGACTCGAACGCCTGTTGGTCGATTTCAGCCGCTTTCATGATCGCAGCCGGTTCGCGATGCAGTTCGTTGGCTTGTGCGGTGAAGGTCAGCCGGCGGCCGACATTCGTTCGGCGGAATGTTTCGCGCGAGTGCTCAACACGAGCTTCAAAATTCGCAAACTGCGAACGGTCCTCGAACTGGCCAATGTCTTGCGCACTGAGCGAATTCAGGCCGTTCACACGCACAACACTTACGCCCATTTTTACGGAGCACTGGCGGCAAAACTGGCTGGCGTTCCGGTGATTGTGAATACGCAACATGGCCGAGATGGCGACAAAGGCTGGAAGGCCAAATGGCAATTCCGTATCGCCAACCGACTGACTCAACAGATTGTCGGCGTGTCGCGCGATGCCGCTGTGTTATGCCAAGCAGATGATCCCCGTTCACGCGAGAAGATCATCGCGATCTGGAACGGGATCAATCTCGATCGCTTCACGTATGTCGGGCCGAAGCTTGTGCCGACAGCCATCTGTGTCGCACGATTGTCGCAAGAAAAAGACTTTCCCACGTTGATCGAGGCGGTACGGCTGGTGCTGCCGCACGTCCCTGACTTTCGGTTGCAAATCGTCGGCGATGGTCCCGAACGATCCACGATCGAACAGAAGATCGCTGAACTCAATCTGGAAAATCACATCGAGTTGCTCGGTGAGCGGCATGACGTTCCTGAGTTACTGAGCCAGGCGGGGTTCTTTGTCTCGGCGACTCGCACAGAAGGGATCTCGCTGACGTTGCTGGAAGCGATGGCGGTGGGCCTGCCCATCGTGACGACGGCGGTGGGTGGGAATCCAGAAGTCGTCTTAGATGGCCGCACGGGACGGCTCGTTCCGGCTGGCGATCCGCTGTCATTGGCCCGCGAGATGATCGACATGTGCGCTGATCGCGGTTCGTGGACGCTGATGGGGCTGCTCGGACGACAGCGTGTCGAAGAGAACTTTGAAATCCGCAAAATGATTGGCTGTTACGAAATGTTGTACGAGGAACTTTTGGGCCGCGGCGAAACCGCAGAAACGTAGCCGTCACGCTCCGCGTGACGAGCCGAACGACAGTTTGTCTCATGCGAATCCTGTTCTACAGTTCGACTTTTCCACACGGAACCGCGCGTGTCGCGGGGACGTTCAATTTGGAATTGTGCCTGGCTTTGGCCATTGCACATGACGTGCGAATTGTCGCTCCGCGTTCGTTTGTCGACTCAACGCGATCACGAGGCTCACGGGCCGAACGTGACGCGGCGGATCACTGGGTCAGAGACTCGACCGGTTTAACGGTCTCGTATCCGACCTATTTTTATACCCCCGGTTTCGCCCGGCATCGGTACGGCGACTGGCAGTGGTTATCGGTCGGTCGGCATCTGCGAGCGGTCGTTGATGAATTTCAACCGGAAGCGGTCGTCAGTTATTGGGCACATCCCGACGGCGAAGTCGGTTTGCGAATTGCTCAGACGGCGAAGATTCCGAGCGTTGTGATTGTCGGCGGCTCGGACGTGTTGTTATTGCCTCGCGATCGACGGCGTCGCCCGAAGATCGAACGAGTGTTACGCGAGTCGTCGGCGGTGATGACAGTCAGTGACAGGCTGCGTCAGTCGGTGATTGAACTGGGTGCCGATCCGAGGCGAGTCATCACAAACTACCAGGGAGTTGACGACGAGTTGTTTCATCCAGGCAGTCAAGCGGATGCTCGGCAAGCGTTGTCTCTGCCGACTGATCGCCGCTTACTGTTGTGGGTTGGTCGCATGGTTGACGTCAAAGGGCTCGACACACTGATCGAATCGTTTGATCTGGCACAGCAACGGATTCCGAAGCTGCAACTCCTGCTCATTGGCGATGGGCCGGAACGAGATGCCGTCCAACGGGACATCAATCGGCGCGGTCTGAACGACTATGTGCGGCTCGTCGGCCCGAAGTCACATTCCGACCTGCCTCATTGGTATCGCGCGGCGGACCTCGTTGTTTTGTCGAGTTGGTCAGAAGGCTTGCCGAACGTACTTCGCGAAGCGGTCTCCTGCGGACGTCCGTTTGTCTCGACCGATGTCGGCAGCGTGCGCGAATTGGCCGACCCACGTGGCAATCTGCCGTTCGCTGAACTCGTCCCGATCGGCGATGCCGTGGCGCTGGAACACGCCATCGAACGCGCGCTGCGTCCCGAATACCTTGCTGCCGCGCAATTGTTTCCTCGACGCGGTTGGCACGATACGGCTCACGATTTGATCGACTTGCTGGAGCGGCTGTGTGGTAAGTCTGATTTCGTTCCGCGATCTACGGAAGATGTTGTCGAAGATGAACTGGCCGGTCATGCCCCTAATTCACAGACCTTTGAAACCGTCACCGCGTGACGAGTGCCATCATGTTGGAATCAAAAATAACTTCAGAACCAGAATCACAATCAACAACTCCGAAGCGAGTTCTGATCGTGGCCTACGTTTTTCCGCCGGTTGGCGGAGCAGGCGTGCAACGGGTCACGAAGTTCGTGAAGTACCTGCCAGAGTTTGGTTGGGAGGCAACAGTCCTGACCACCGAAAACCCGTCCGTGCCGCTGCAAGATGAGTCGCTGCTCGCGGATATTCCGCCGCAGACCAAAATCGTGCGAGCTCGAACGCTGGAACCGGGATATGCCTTCAAACGGAGTTTCCTGGCCGGTGAATCAAAGCCCGTCGCACAGGCGGCTCGCCGGTGTGGCTCTTCCACTGAAATCACAGGCGAACCGCCTGTGCGACGGTTGATTCAACAGTCGTTCCGCGCGGTGAAGGCGTCTGCGAAACGGCTTTTGCGTGGTGCGGTGAACCTGGTTCTGCAACCTGATCCGCAGGTGTTGTGGAATCATCACGCCATCGAGTCGGGTCTCCGGATTCTGTCACAGGAAAAGCATGACGCGATCTTTGTGACCGCACCACCGTTCTCGTCGCTACTGGTCGGTGCGGAGTTAAGCCGACGGACAGGGTTGCCGTTGGTGCTCGACTATCGTGACGAATGGGGCATCAGCAACGCCTACCTGGAAAATCGACAGCAAGACTTTTTCACACGCTGGTTACAGCGGATCATGCAGCACAATGTTGTGCGGGCGGCGTCAGCGCTCGTGGCGACGACTCAGCATAGTGCCGAGGCGCTTCGCTCTGTGGCCGCAGTTGCAGGAACACGTCCGCTGGTGACACACATCTACAACGGCTTCGACGCGGACGACGTGTATCAGGCGAGCGGGGCGGCACAATTTCCAACACAGGACTACTTTGTTGAACCTGGAGAAGATCACGAAAGCTACAAGCTGTCTTACGTCGGGACGCTGTGGAATCTGACCTCTGTCGAACCGATCGTGCGTGCGGTCCAGTTGCTCAGCCAGCAGGCTCCGGAATTAGCCGCTCGGTTGGAATTGCATTTCGCGGGACGCCGAACGGGGCCGCAAGATGAATTGCTCAATCAGCTTGATGGCCTGCCCTGCCGAGTCATTCGGCAGCCATACGTCGCTCACGACGAGGCGGTGCGGTTGATGCAGTCTTCTGACGGGTTGTGCCTGCTGCTGGCTGATCTGCCGGACGCGGGCCGAGTCGTTCCGGGCAAGCTGTTCGAATACATGGCCGTTCGCAAGCCGATCTTCGCGGTTACTCCACCGGGAGAAGCGGCCGATCTGTTGCGAGACTTTCCGCTGGGGTACGTCTATTCGCCCAACGATGTCGCAGGTCTCGCGCGGCGTCTTGGTGATGAAATCGAACGAAAACGACTCGGCCTACCATTGCCCGTTGGGCTATGCGACGCGAATCAATTTGAACGGCGACAACTCACCGCGCAATTGGCCGAGTTGTTCGATGCGGTGACGGAGCGGGCAGGTGGCGAAACTGGCGGGCGGGAGCAGTGTGCTCCCGGTTTATTACCAGGGAATCGTCGCCAAGCTCGTCAGAGTTTGGGGGCAACTCGTGATAACCCCCAAGCTCTGGCGAGCTTGGCGACGAAATCATGAATCAATCGGACAAACGCAACTCAACATGATCCTCGACGTGATGTGGCAACTGACCTTTTGGCTCAGCGTGCTCGGCGTGGCTTACATTTTTGTGGGCTATCCGGTGCTTGTACTCGCGTTGTCTCGATTGAGGCCGCTGCGGACGAGGAAGCAACCCAATACCGCTCCGCTCTCAGTGATCCTCGTGGCCTATAACGAAGCGGCTCGACTGCCGCAGAAGATCGCCAACGTATTGAACTCTGATGACGCGCACTTGATCCAAGAAATCGTCATCGCGTCAGACGGTTCGACGGACAACACGGTCGAAGTCATCGCAGGGCTCAGTGATCCCCGAATCAAGCTGCGTGCATTCCCGGATCGTCGCGGAAAGCCGTCAGTGCTCAACGATGTGATTCCACATTGCGCGAGCGACATCATCGTGCTCATTGATGCTCGGCAGGACTTGGATCACCGAGCGATCGCCGAACTCGCGGCGAACTTCGCCGACGAATCAGTCGGTGTCGTTTCCGGAGAACTCGTCTTCAAACCTGATGGCAACACGACAACAGCCTCACACGGCATTGGCGTTTACTGGCGGTACGAGAAATTCATTCGCAAACAGGAAGGTCGATTTCGCAGCGTCCCCGGTGCGACCGGCGCTTTGTATGCGTTGCGACGCTCGCTGTTTCGACCGATTCCGTCACAGACAATTCTGGACGATGTGGTCATCCCCATGCAGGCGGTGACAGCGGGGACACGTTGTTTGTTCGACCCGACTGCGATTGCGTATGACTTGCCGTTGGCAGTGACCTCCAAAGAATCCATCCGCAAACGACGCACAATTGCCGGTGCGGCCCAATTGATCGTCAATCATCCCAGTTGGATGTTGCCGTGGCGGAACCCAATCTGGTTGGAATACGTTTCGCACAAATTGGCTCGGTTGGCGTCGCCACTACTCCTTGCCTTTGCGGCCGTCGCCAATCTCGCGTTGTGGGACAGGCCGACCTACAGTTTTTTGCTCACGCTGCATGTGACGTTTTATCTGTCTGCTTTCGCTGGACTGCTATTCCAGCGCTCTGGCCAACGCTCCGTATTTTTCGGAGCGCAACTGATGTTTGTGGCCCTCAACCTCACAACAATCGTGGCGTTATGCGATGCCGTTCGCGGTCGCTTTCGAGCCACCTGGCAGCGGACGGTGTGAGCGGCCAGCAGCAGAATGCGGAAATGCAACGTGCATCGAGCGTCCGAGTCAATCCAGCAGTTCACAGATCACATTTCGGATGGAGACAGGAAACAGAAAGCAGGTGGCGTGCATTTCAAATCCTGCCTCCTGTTTCCTGCCTTTCGCCCCTTCCCCTCTGCCACCTCACGAATTTCTCTCGTCGGCTGTTGAACGAAACCGAACTTCCTGCCAGAATCCCGCATTCGTTTATTGCCAGAACCGTCGGTAAGACATTTCCCTTTGAGGCCAATTGATCGACTATGGGACAGAAACGAGCAAGTTTGGAGTGGCAGCTTTCTAACGCAAGTACTGAATTGACGTGTTGCGAGAAAGAATTGGATCAACAGGGTTTAGCCGTGGCAGCACGTCCGCGTCACCCGAAATGGCGTAATTTGAACGCTCGTTGTCGGCAGTTACGGCATCGGCTCGCCGCTGTCGCGAAGATCGAGGCAAACAACGAGGAACTGAAGCAACGCAAGGCGGCAGTACCGGTGGAAGCCTAGTTACTATTCCCGGCTCGCTGCGTCCGTGCCCTGAAAGTTTCGCCTGCGAAAGTTATCGGCGGATGTGTTTTGGTCTCGGAGAGGTGACAGAGCGGCCGATTGTGCAGCACTGGAAATGCTGTGTCTCAGAAATGGGACCGGGGGTTCGAATCCCCCCCTCTCCGCTTTCTCAATCCGCAGAACGCCGCAACTGACTGGTTCGCAGTTTGTTGCGGCGTTTCGTTTGTCGTCAAAGACCTCCTGTGGTGCACATCGAGTGCACAGGAGCTGTGACATGGTTGATCGACGGCAGCGGCGGCGGTGCACACGTCGGCGCATTGGGCGTGTTTCAATTTATCTCCACCACGGTGCTTGGTGGATTTATTACCGCGAGGACGACAAACCGGTTCGCCGACATGTTGGTCCGGATGAGCGGGCTGCGGAGCGGATCGCAGCAGAG
>JANNDA010000299.1:0-9856 GCA_031387195.1 Planctomyces sp.
TAGGCGATGTCGCTCCGCGACTCGCATCCGATGTGGTGGCCATCAAAGTGATTCGGCTCTCACAATCATTGAGTGAGGCCGAACAACGCGATCTTGCACGACGCTTTTACATCGAAGCCTCCGCCACCTCCGCGTTGAAACATCCCCACGTCATCCCGGTTTACGAGGTCGGCGACGTTCAAGGCGTCCCATACTTCACCATGCCGTTGATCGCAGGGGGCACACTGAAGGGCTTGCGAAGTGAATCACCGCTCAATCCCGTTCGAGCGGCACGGATCATCGAAGCCGCCGCCCGCGCGCTGCATCACGCGCATCGTTCTGGGGTGTTTCATCGAGACATCAAACCAAGCAACATTTTGCTCGGTTCCGCCGATCATGTCTTCGTGACCGATTTCGGTGTGTCGCTGCATCGCGACGAACTCGGTCGAGGTCCGGGCATCGCGGGAACGCCGCTCTACATGAGCCCCGAACAATCCGCCGGAAAGTCCGATCTGGTCGATGGCCGCTCGGATGTTTTTAGTCTTGGACTGGTTTTGTACGAACTGTTAACGGGAGCGCACCCGTTTGACTCGCCGCTGGCCGCATCCGCAGAAATCATCGAACGCATCTGCCATGTGCCGGTGCCCCCGCTGCGACAACGCTCCGACATCCCGCGACTGCTGGAAGACATCTGCCTGAAAGCTCTGCGACGACAACCCGAAGATCGCCACTCCACCGCGAAAGACTTCGCTGACGCACTGGCCGAGTTTGTCGAGTCATCCACTCAACCGCGACCGAGTGTCCGAAGCAATCGCGCGGCATTACTCGCCGTCGTGGCGCTAGCACTCGTGGTCGTCGGTACGATCCTCGGACTTCAAATGCGGTCGAAGCCCGCGCCGCCGATTGAGCAACCTCCGACCGTCAGCGACAGCGACAGCGGACCATCAAATATCGCAGTGGGCGATCCCAATCGAATTGCCGCCGAATGGCTGCTGGCCCAGAAGCAAGTTTTCGGAACTGATGGGGTCAAGATTAATCTTCGACTCCAGAACTCTTGGCAGAACCAGTGGGTTGTTCCCGGCCAGGCACTTCCCAATGAACCTTTTCGCGTTCTTAATCTCCAAGCGTTCCATGTCCCCGCGATCACAGACGCGGCTGTCGAGCGATATATCGCTCCGCTTCGAGACTTGGAATATCTGAGCCTGGACCACAATCGTGATGTGACTTTTCAAACGATTTCGCCCGTTGCTCAACTCAAGCAACTCAAAAGCCTCGGACTGGCCGGCACCAAGGTCACGGCGAAAGAGTGTGTTGAGATTTTCTCGAAGTTACCGTCACTCACAACGATCAGTGTCTCATCGGATCAATTCACCGACGACATGGCGGAGTTCGTGCGGACGGCTCCGAACGTCGCCACTGTGTGGCTTCACAACGCTCGTGAAGACCAAGTCCGTCAGTTGTTAGCTGCCAAACAACTGACGCAAGTCGTGATCTTCTCCACCACCTTTGCCGATTCGTCAGTTTGGCAAGAAATTCCGCAACGCTGGCCGAATCTGGAAACCCTGGGGCCAACGTCAACTTACCTCACCGACGCCGACCTGGAGGAAATTGCCCGGCTTCCGAAGCTCCGCGAGTTGTGGCTGCAAGGCTCCACTATTACTGACAGTGGCCTGCTTTCGCTTCAGGACTCCCCAAGTCTTCGCCTGTTGAACATCACCAAAACTTCAGTGACAGAAACCAGCGTTCGTTGTTTTCACACGCGGCTCCGGCAATGCAAAATCATTTGGGACGGCGGCGTGATTGAGCCGGCGGACGTGGCCGATCCGACTCGAGCTGCCGCCGAAGCCGCAGCGGTCGAGCGGCTCTTCGACCGCTTGCACGCTGAATCAAACGCCGACATTCTCGCGGCACTACTGCTGGCTCTCGGTGATTACAACAAAGTCCAATTTGCCAGCGATCGTTGCTCGGCGCTGCAACCGCTCTTGGTGGACTGGCACGAACATTCCCCGTCCCCGTCACTACATTCCGCGATTGAATGGCTGGCAAAACGCTGGGAGTTCGAGGCCAGTCAAAGCGACGCGACGAGTGAAAAGCCACCTTCGTTGGCTGACGCATTGCGTGCGCGAAGACTCGTCCTGGAGCAAAAGCTCGTCCCGCGCGCGGGTGGCTGGTATCAGCCGATGCACGGGCCAACGATGGTCGTCGTCCCCAGTCGCAGTGCAAATCCACGCACTTTCGCCATCGCCACCACCGAAGTGACCGAACAACAGTTTTACTACGTTCACGAAACCCATTGGCTCAATCCAAAGCCAGCGCAACCAGATCATCCGCGCACGAATGTCAGTTGGCAGGAGGCCGCGTGGTTTTGCAATCGGTTGAGCGAGCTGGAAGGGATTCCGCCGGTGCAGCAGTGTTATGAACAGTTCACCGACGAGAGGGGTGAAGCGCGGCTGCGCGAGAAGCCGAACGCTCTCGACTTGCCGGGCTATCGCTTACCAACCGCCGACGAATGGGAATACGTCTGTCGTGGCGCTACTTCCGGCACGTTGCACAAGCCCAACAAGTTCGGTGTGTTCGATCCTCAGAACGAGACCTGGACTGGCAACGTCGGACAGGCGGCTCGTCTGTCTGATCCCTCCAAATCGAAAAACACGAAAACCGATTCATTCCCAACAACGGCAGGCGAGCCACCCGCCGCTACGAAAGTCGGCATTCGCATCGCTCGTACAATTCCGCCGGCGCAAGTCGATCCTCAACGGTTGGTGGCCGTATTCGTCGGGCCGGCCAGTCATCCTGACGATCACGCGACGAACTCGGCCAACGAAGCGGCAGCCATGTCGGAGGCGGATTTTCTCCCGTTCGGCGAGAACGAAATCGTGTCTCTTGGTGCGTGGCCTCGCGGACGAATCAAAGCACGCCGTTTTCGGATCACGAACTTGATGGACCAGCCAGTCACCGTCGTGAAGACATACCTCGGCGGGCCGTTCGATGTGCGCGATCCTCTGCCGAAGACCATCGCGCCGCGTGCGACAGTGGAGTTCTCGATCGCCGTCCGAGACCTCTGCGTCGGTGCCCGGTCGGGTGATCTCGTGCTGACGTTCAAATCGGGCGACCGAGAATGGAAGTATTTTGGCAAGGTCTCCGGCAACGTACATGGCACGATCATGAGCGTGTTTGAGGGAGGCATCTCCGGACGTGATCGTTCGGCAATGGCGTTCGACTTTCAGACGGTCCCGCTCAACGCCAAGGTCATCCACGGATTCGGTGTGCATAGTCAGGGAGACGAACTGCTGCGGATCGAGAACATCGAAGTGCCCGATGGCTTCTTTTTGGAACCGGGTTGGGAAGCGGTGGTCGCAACACTTGGGGGGTTCCGAGTGCGAGTCGATACGACCAAGACCAGCGATTATTCGGGACGGATTCGGCTCCGCAGCAATGACCCGGTCGAGCCGGTGTTTGAATTCCCGGTTCACGCCAAGGTAAGCGATTCGCCGCGATTCAGTGTGATTGGCGTCTTCCGTGCCGGTCTGTGGCTGTTCGATCACAATCGGGATGGCCAAGCGGACGAAGAGGTTTTGTTCGGCCGCGCCGGTGACAAGCCAGTGACGGGCGATGTCAACGGCGACGGGATCTGCGACATCGGCATTTGCCGGCCAACCTCGGAAGGAAAGCTGTCTTGGGAATTTCACCTGCGCGGTGTCAAAGATCAGCCGCCGCCGAAAAGCTACACATTCGGCAAGACCAGCGACGTTCCATTTCTGAGCGATCCTGTCGGCGACGGACACTTTCGGCCAACGGTCGTCGGTCCTAACTCCGATCAACGAGATCTCGTCTGGAAATTTGATACAGACGGCGACGGCGAGGAAAACAAAGAGCACTCGTATTTATTCGGTGAAGCCAAAGCGACTCCCGTCATCGGTGATTGGAACGGCGACGGTGTTTCCGATCCGGGGAGTTTCCTGGTCGGCGACGCCGCGAGCCAATTTCAAAGCCGCTGGAAACTGCGACTCGGCCCAAAGTCTTGGACCGATCCACCGATCCATTTTGGAAGCATTCTTTCCATCCCGGTTGTCGGCGACTGGGACGCTGACGGTCGTAGCCAGATCGGCTTGATGGAGTTTCTTGGCCGCGATACGGGCCGTGTCGAATTTCGGCTCGACGCCCAAAGCGGCTCGCTGCCGAGGCTCGAAGTCTCCTTCGGACGCCCTGGCGATGTCCCGGTCGCCCTCTCACTGGCAAGTCCTCGGAATCCGTAGAACACGTTGATTCTCAATTGAGTCAGCCTGACACGTTTTCTCGCTGAAGTTTTCAGAACACAGCTTGACCCATTTTTTGGGACTGGCCTATAACCCGCTGCCTTCTCACGATCGAAAGGAATTCGATCGGAGGCATTTCATTTCGGAACTGTCATTTCTAAGACGCCGCTAGCACGGTGGCAGGGATGCGAGACCATGGCAGATCTCAATCGTTCTAAATCAACTATGTTGTGGGTCGCTATCGGCACGGGAACCGCCGTGCTCGGTGCGGCGATTATTTTTCAATGTCTCCGCGCTCAGCCGGGGACGGCCGCCGAAGAGGCAACGGCTCGTGCGAGCAGTTCCGATTCCGCATCGGGAAAAGCTCGCATCGGAGCACCTGCGAATCCGCAATCAACAGCGGCGACTCAGGGAACGGCTTCCAAAGGCGAGGCGGGAGCACGCATCAGCCATAACGGACAGAGCCTCCTCATCTCGATGGAGGACGTTAAGAATGAAAGCGTGATTCGAGTCGGCAAGGATGTCCTCGATAGCATGATCAATCGCGGGATCATTCAGCTCGCCTGTCGTGAACGTGGTGTTGAAGTGGCTGCGGCTGAAGTCGATCAAGAGATCGTTCGCATTGCGGCTGAGTTCAAAATTCCCGTCGAGCAATATCTGCAAATGCTGCAAGCCGAGCGAAACATCTCAGCGCAACAATATCGCCGCGATGTAATCTGGCCGATGCTGGCACTGAAAAAGTTGGCAGGGGCCGAAGTCAAAGTCACCGAGGCGGAGATCCAGAAGTCCTTCGAGCGTGAATACGGTCCGCGCGTCAAATGCCGCATGATTCTCTGCGACAACCTGCGACGGGCTCAGGCAGCTTGGACCAAAGTGAAAGAGAATCCCGACGATTTCGAGCAATACGTCCAAGAGTATTCGATCGATCCGGCCAGCAAGTCTCTGGACGGCAGCGTCCCGCCGATTCCGCGTCACTCTGGTAGCGACAACGTTGAAAAGGCCGCGTTCAAATTGAAGACCGGCGAGATCTCGGCCGTCGTCCAAATTGATGATTCCCTGAGTCAGTACGTCATCTTGAAGTGCGAGGGTCGGACTGAGCCCGTCGTCAGAGAACTCGACGATCAAGTGCGTGCCGAACTCGCAGACCAGTTGAAGAAGCAGAAGACTCAGGAGCAGGTTGCCAAAGTCTTCGAGTCCATCAAGAAAGAGACGCGAGTCGATAACCACTACACCAACACCTCCACCGGCGGCACCAAGAACGTTGCTCAAGGCGATGGCTCGAAGTCGAATGCGACTCGAACCACCGCCTCAGCAACAAAAGACTCCGGCGAAATTCGTCAGGCCGGAGCCAAGGGCACGACGGCTGGTCGAGTGAAACCGGCAGTCGCCACGTCAGATGATGACGCGGACGCGCCTCCTGTTCGTCCCGCGACTTCGACTCGGCGTCCTGCCACGAATTCGCCGAAGTGAAGTGCTGGACCGCGATAACTTTCTAGTACGACGTGCCAGCGAGTGGTCCAAGCCAATATCACTCGCTGGCGCGTCGTGCTAGTTTTCTGTGAGTCTGCCCATTCAATCTTTGTTCCCGAAATTTCTTGTGGTCCGCCGATGCCTTCTGAGCCATCCACGAACTTCTCATCGTCCAACGGGTTGGTAGAATCCGCCCGTCATCTGACCGCTGCGGATACGCGTCCGCATTCTTCCGGTTTGATCCCTAATCCCCACTTTCCGCTGCCCACCGCTATGCGAAGTGAAACTGAAGCTTCTTTCTCCGACGAGCCCTTTTCAATTCCGGTCGCGGATCGAGTGAAACGGCTACCCCCGTACCTCTTCGGCAAGATCAACAAGCTGAAGCACAAGAAGCGTCAGGACGGCATCGACGTCATTGACCTGGGCATGGGCAATCCAACCGATCCGCCGGAACAATTCATCATCGACAAGATGATTGAGGCGCTTTCGGACGCCCGAAACCATCGCTACTCGGTCTCCAACGGCGTCGAAAACCTGCGGCGGGAAGTGGCGAAGCGTTACGACCGAAAGTACGGCGTCAAACTGAATGCCGCGTCGGAAGTCATCGCCTGCATTGGCTCGAAGGAAGGCTTCAGCCACATGTGCTTGGCGCTGATGGGCCCCGGAGACACAGCGATCGTACCAGCGCCGACGTTTCCAATTCACTCGTATTCCGTGATGCTTGCGTCAGGTAATGTCATCGCTCTCGACGTGCGGAATCCGGATGAATTCCTCTCCAACATTTCTTACACCTGCGAGCATCTCTTTCCGAAGCCGAAGCTCGTCATCGTCAACTTCCCACACAACCCGTCGGGGACCTGTATCGAGCAGGATTTTTACGTGGATTTGGTGGCGTTGGCGAAGAAGTACGGCTTCCTCGTGATCAGCGATTTCGCTTACGCCGACATCTGTTACGACAATTACAAGGCCCCCAGCTTTCTGGCGACACCTGGTGCGATCGACATCGGCGTGGAACTGACGACGATGAGCAAAGGCTACAGCATGGCTGGCTGGCGCATCGGCTATTGCTGCGGAAACTCGGAGATGGTGCGGGCTCTTGGCACTATCAAAGGCTATTACGACTACGGAATTTTCCAGGCCATTCAAATCTCCGCGATTGTGGCCATGCGGCATGGCGACGAGTCGATCGACCGTCTTTGTGAGGAATATCAAAGCCGCCGCGACATCCTCGTTGATGGCCTGACTCGACAAGGCTGGGAAATCGAAGCACCGAAGGCCGGCATGTTCGTGTGGGCAAAAATTCCCGCAACGTGGTCAGAAATGGGCTCGCTCAACTTCTCCATGAAGTTGCTCAACGAAGCGGGTGTCGCCGTGAGCCCCGGACGTGGCTTTGGCGAAGAGGGCGAGGGTTATTTGCGCTTGGCGATTGTTGAGAATGGCCAACGATTGCGTCAGGCTGTTCGCGAAATCGGTCGCTGCCTCAAGCCAGAGGCCGCCACAGCCTGATGTGTCGCGTTGAACTTGAACGCAGGCGAGCAAACTAACCCTAAGGATCGGCGTAGAAGTAATGGTCGTGGTTCGCTCCGCGAACCAACGTTGGATCGCGGAGCGATCCACGACTATCGCGACAGTTATTCATGCGCCGGTCCTAAGCACCAGCGAGGGCGAGCGCTCCAAAACGCGCAGAAATCAGAGTCCATTGAAGCGTTCGCCCTCGCTGGCGCTTCGGGTTAGTGTGACGAAGCACAAACTGCGTCGTGCGCCCCTGGGGATTCTTTATCCGCAGTTCCCGCAGGAAGTCTGCCTGCGGATGGCAGAGCCGGACTACGGATGCGCGACGGCGAACAACTGATGCCAGATCGGTCATGTCGCCCAGCTCGAAGAGATCGTCCGATTTCATTGTCGAATGACTTCAGACGGTGACGGCTTTGCAAACGCTCGCACTCTGACTCATCGGTTGCGGAGCAAAATGATTCGCTCCGTTTACAATCACTCGACCGACAGCCTTCTCGGGAAAAATTGTCAACCGCTTGGTACGGGACTTGTTGATAATCACTATGCCGATACCGCATTCCGAGCCCCGAAGAGTCAACGAAAAGAGCGGGCAGAATGAAAAGTCAGCAAAATCACCGGGAAAAACAGTGATTTCAACAAGTCAGAGTGACCTAGCCACCTCAGGTTGGTCATTCCCAAAAGTAGGTCGGGCTGCCCGGCTTGTTCAGAATCAAGAACGCCTTAACAAACAAAATGTTTGCGTTTCTTTGCGCGCGAGACGTTGCGGTTGGTGAGGCACTCGTGTGGTCCATTCGATTTAGAATGGCAGGAAAATATCTGTACTCCCAGCATTGGTTGAGTTTGTGTCGATAATTCGCACACGGTGCGAATCGGCAACGCTGCTGACGATTGATCAGCGACCTCTCTTGGCATGGCGTCTGCCTAACACCGGATCGTTCAGACGAATCCTGGTGGCTTGAGTGACCCCTCACGGTAACTCCGCCTAAATCAGCAAACATCTCTAAGTCGTCCGAACGCCAATCTTCAATTCATGCTCGTTGTGAGTCGCTGAGTGAAGGTGAGAGAGCATTCAGCACAGCTCACATCTGAGTCCCCGGGGCATCGCTGTTTGGCGGTGCTCCTTTAATACACGGCTCGTCCCCTCAATGGCGAGTTGCTGTCCTGTGCGCAGGAGTTTGGATTGTTGTCGGCCGACGGCAATCCACGGTTGTTATCGCAGGGGCTTTCCCACTCATGCGATTTAGTGGTTGGTGTCAGAGAGAGGATCAGACTCGCTGACACCGAAAAGCCACTGCGACCACAACGGAGTTGGTTGTTTAGCCAGCTCCGGGGAGATGTGTCTCTCAATCTCACTAAAGTCTCAAAAAAGGAACGGTTCAAAAATGCGTAAGCTCTTCAATGACGAAGCTGGTTTTGTTGTTTCGGCCGAGTTGGTTCTCGTCCTGACGATCGCTGTCCTGGGCATGGTTGTCGGTTTGACCGCCGTCCGTGACTCGATCTCTCAAGAGTTGGTTGACTTGTCCGACGCGTTCGGTGCTGTCAATCAGACTTTCAACGTTGCTGGTATTTCCAAGACGAAGTTGGCCGGTAAGGCTCACGCCGCTGTCGGTGGCTTCGGATTCAACGACAACGCTGACGATTGCGATTGCAAAGGTCTGACCATCACCGACGTGTGCGGTAAGGTCGACATCAGCACCGGCGCAGCGAACGACGGCAACCCGTAGTCCACGCTTCGGTCTGAACAATTTCAGAATGCCAAAACCGCCACGGTTCAACCGTGGCGGTTTTTGGCCATTTCCGCTGATCCTTCAGAAATCATTCGATCAAGACCTGGCTCTGCTCAACCTGAGAAAGCCAATTCATTTCGATCGTGATTTCACCAAGTTGAAGTTCGCGAAACTGGAAGGAGCAATGACGAGCATTAGCCAATGGCCGTCATTGGATCGAAAGCCTGAGCTGTCCCCACTCGGGTTTGAGATGACTGAAAACTTACATCGCCAGAGGATCAGACTGGCGGTGAGGAGCGCAGTCACCATGTCGCTGATATGGCCTTCCTGTAACGCGGGGAGATTCGCCTCTCAATCTCAAAAAAGGAACGGTTCACAATGCATAAGCTCTTCAATGACGAAGCTGGTTTTGTCGTCTCGGCCGAGTTGGTTCTCGTGCTGACGATCGCGGTTCTGGGCATGGTTGTCGGTTTGACCGCCGTCCGTGACTCGATCTCTCAAGAATTGGTTGACTTGTCCGACGCGTTCGGCGCGGTCAATCAGACCTTCAACGTCACCGGAATCTCGAAGGCAAAGAATGGTGGCGTTGCTGCGGCTTCTTTCCACGCCCGTGTCGGCGGCTTCGGATTCAACGACAACGCTGATGATTGCGACTGCAATGGTCTGACCATCACTGACGTGTGTGGTAAGACTGACATCAGCACCGGCACAGCGAACGACGGCAACCCGTAGTCCACGCTTCGGGCTGAACAATTTCAGAATGCCAAAACCGCCACGGTTCAACCGTGGCGGTTTTTGGTCGTTTCCACCTAACTATTCAGAAATTTGATTCGCCCGAAAAAAAGGCGAGCGGGGCGGCGTCAGCCCCCCGGTGATGTGTGAACTCCGTGAAAAATCGGGGGGCTGACG
>JANNDA010000421.1:0-3045 GCA_031387195.1 Planctomyces sp.
GCCTCGTCGGTCACGGCTCCGCTGGAACGGCAATTCGGACAAGTCCCCGGTTTGACGCAGATGACCTCGACCAGCTCCGAAGGTTGCTCGGTCATCACGCTGCGGTTCAGTTTGGAATTAGACATCGACATCGCCGCACAACAGGTACAAGCCGCGATCAATGTCGGTTCGAGCTTTCTGCCGCGCGATCTGCCGAACCCGCCGATTTACACCAAGACAAACCCCGCAGACGCGCCGATCCTCACGCTGGCCCTTTCCTCCGAAACGTTGCCGTTGTCGAAGGTCGAAGATCTGGCCGACACGCGACTCGCCCAGAAGATCTCGCAGCTCGCGGGGGTCGGCATGGTCAGCATCAGCGGCGGTCAGAAACCGGCGATCCGCATTCAGGCGAACCCGACCGCGTTGTCGTCGCTCGGTTTGAATCTCGAAGACGTCCGAGTCGCGATCGCTCAAGCGAACGTCAATCAAGCGAAAGGAAGTTTCGACGGCAGCCGCCAAGCCTACACGATCGGGGCCAACGACCAACTTTTCACGAGCGACCAGTATCGCCAATTGATCGTCGCCTATCGCAACGGCTCGCCGGTGACGCTGGCGGACGTCGCCGATGTGCTCGACGGCGTTGAGAACGATCGGCAGGCCGCTTGGATGAATGAGACGCCCGCCGTGATCCTCAATATTCAACGCCAACCGGGAGCGAACATCATCGAGGTGGTCGATCGCGTGAAAGCGCTGCTGCCGCAATTGAAGGACTCGCTCCCCGCTGCCGTGTCGATCGCCATTCTCACCGATCGCACCGTCACGATTCGCGCGTCGGTCGCAGACGTGCAATCGGAATTGATGCTGACGATCGCACTCGTCGTGATGGTCATGTTTCTGTTCCTCCGCAATCTGGCGGCGACGATCATTCCCAGCGTGGCCGTGCCGCTGTCACTGATCGGCACGTTCGCCGTCATGTACTTGCTCGATTACAGCCTCAACAACCTGACGTTGATGGCCCTGACGATCTCGACCGGCTTCGTCGTCGATGACGCGATCGTGATGATCGAAAACATCATGCGTTATATCGAGGAAGGAGAATCGCCACTCGAAGCGGCGTTCAAAGGCTCAAAGCAAGTCGGCTTCACGATCGTCTCTTTGAGTGTTTCACTGATCGCCGTCTTGATCCCGCTGTTGTTCATGGGAGATATCGTCGGCCGCTTGTTCCGCGAGTTCGCCGTCACGCTGAGCGTCACAATTCTCGTCTCGGCGATCGTCTCGCTGACGCTGACGCCGATGATGTGCGCCAAACTGCTGTGGCACACGCCGCCGTCGCAACACGGCTGGCTGTACCGCGCGTCGGAGTCGGCCTTCGAGGCGGTCATCGGCCTTTATGGAAAAACGCTGACGTGGGTGCTGCGGCATCAAACGCTGACGCTATTCGTCGCCGTCGTGACGTTGGTCGCGACGGTCGAGCTTTACCACGTCGTCCCGAAAGGTTTCTTCCCGGTGCAAGACACCGGCGTGATCCTGGGCATCTCGGAAGCGCCGCAAAGCACGTCGTTCCAAGCGATGACACGGCTGCAACAGGAACTCAACCGCGCGATCCTGACTGACCCGGCGGTCGAAAGTCTGTCGAGCTTCATCGGCATCGACGGGACCAACACGACGCTCAACAGCGGTCGCATCCAGATCAACTTGAAGCCGCTCGCGGAACGAAAGATGCCCGCCACCGACGTGATTCGCCGCCTGCAACCTCGTTTGGCCGAAGTCCCCGGGATCACGTTATTCATGCAGCCGGTGCAGGATTTGACCGTCGAAACGCAAGTCAGCCGCACTCAGTATCAATACAGCCTCGAAGATCCCGACGCGAAAGAACTGGGCGAATGGGCTCCGCGATTCTTAGCCACGTTGCAGTCCTTGCCGCAGTTGCGAGACGTTGCCAGCGATCAGCAAAACGACGGCTTGCAAGCTCACGTGGTCATCGACCGCGACACGGCATCGCGGCTGGGAGTCACGCCGCAAATGATCGACGACGCGCTGTACGACGCCTTCGGGCAGCGGCAGATCTCGATCATGTTCACGCAGTTGAATCAGTACCGACTGGTGCTCGAAGTGAAGCCTGACTTTCGCAATCAACCGCATGACCTCACCGAGATTTACATCCGCGTCCCCGGCAGCGGCCCGGTTCCGTTAAGCACTTTCACCCGCATCGAAGAGCGAACGACGCCGCTGTCGATCAACCATCAAGGCCAGTTCCCCGTCGTGACCGTGTCCTTCAATCTGGCCCCCGGCGTTTCGCTGGGCGAAGCGGTCGAAGCGATCGCTACTGCGAAGAATGAGCTGGGACTCCCGCGCAGCATCGCCGCCGGATTTCAGGGAACGGCCGAAGCGTTTCTTGCTTCGCTCAAAAACACCCCGTGGTTGATTCTGGCCGCCTTGGTCACGGTCTACATCGTGCTGGGAGTGCTCTACGAAAGTTACATTCATCCCATCACGATCCTCTCGACGCTGCCGTCGGCCGGCGTCGGCGCGCTGGTTGCGTTACTCATTTGCCAAACGGATCTAAGCGTCATCGCGCTGATCGGGATCATCTTGCTGATCGGTATCGTCAAGAAGAACGCGATCATGATGATTGACTTCGCGCTCGACGCGCAACGCCACGACGGCCTGTCACCCCGCGAAGCGATTTTCGCCGCGTGTCTGCTCCGCTTCCGCCCCATCATGATGACCACGATGGCCGCGTTGCTGGGTGCCGTGCCGCTGGCGATGGGAACGGGGACCGGCTCAGAACTCCGCCGACCGCTCGGCATCACGATCATCGGCGGTTTGCTTTTCAGCCAACTGCTGACGCTCTACACGACGCCGGTGATCTACCTGTGGTTCGATCGCCTGGCGAACCGCTTCCGCAGGCGATGACTCTGTAGCGCGGCCCTGCCGCAAAAGTAACCCGAAGCGTTAGCGAGGGCGGGCGCTCCAGGAGACTCTGAATTCAGAGCTTTGTGAAGCGTCCGCCCTCGCTAACGCTTCGGGTTACTTTTTGGGCAGGGCCTCAGTTCAGAAATCCGA
>JANNDA010000431.1:0-6248 GCA_031387195.1 Planctomyces sp.
AAGCCCCAGGACTGAAGTTCTCGAATCGCGGATCACTCCAGCAAGCGCGAGCATAAACGGTTCAACATTGTCAATTACCTTTGGAACGAACGCTGCGGGGCAGCCAGAGCTTGGGCAGGAAGTCAAGATTTTCGTACTCTCGCAGGGATTTCATGTTTATGTGAATGGCACCCCAGTGAATCAGTCTGAATTTAGTGAAACGCAGCTTACTGAATTGAGGTTGATTGACGTGGCTCCGAGTTCTTATGCGACCGGCAACAACACGCTTGATTTTTCTGACGTGACGGCAACGAATCGGTTTAGCATCTTTTTAACTGCAACGATCACCGCTGATCTTTCATCGTCCCTCGGAGTCGATAACGGTGACGACCTAATAAAGGGCACCGCGTTCGTAAACACCATCCTGGCTGGTGGTGGAAACGACACGGTTTTCGGCGGAGGAAAGCCGGATTCGATCGACGGTGGTGACGGGGACGATACCGTCGATGGAGGCGGAGGTGCAGACACCATACTTGGGGGCAAGGGGAACGATTCACTCTTTGGAAACCAGCAAAACGACGAGATCAAGGGCGATGATGGTGATGATGTCCTCACGGGTGGATCAGGTGACGACGATATCGACGGTGGTAACGGACTTGATTCACTGTCTGGAGACACGGGGAATGATTTCCTCCACGGTGGAACCGGGAATGACACGATAGTTGGCAACGACGGAAACGATTTACTCGCTGGCCAGTCTGGCGACGACGTGCTCGGCGCGCATACGGATTCGGTTGGCGGAGCGACTTACGCAGATGCGGGCATGGACATCCTCGTCGGCGGTTATGGGGCGGACACACTCAATGGCGGAGATAGCGGCGACGTCTTGCTGGGCGGTGAAGTGGACTTGGTCGATGGCTTGAATGGTGGCCTGACCAAGGTCCGCACGGAATGGACGAAAAAGGACACGAGTGGTGTGTTGTTGGCGTTCACCGACCGCATCGCGGAGATCAATAAATTGTTGGTGACAAATCCAAACGGGATCACCTACCCAGTCACACCTCCGACGGCATTCGACGACTTTCTTCAGAACACCATGTCGGGAGATGCTGATTCGGCGATCTACGCTGACGCGAATTACTACTTCGTGACTGACGAGTTGATTGCTGGTGCGGTTGATACGCGGTTCTCGGTGGCTGATGTTTTGCCGGGGTCGCTCGTGACTGGCCATCGTTACGAGGCAACATCCGCTTACACCACTACTGGAACGCTTCCTGCGATTCCGGTGACGCCAACGCCCGTTGTGTCGGGTAGCGACTACACCATTCAACGACTCAGTCCGGCTCCAGGACCGTTGGCGCAAATGTCGGTGGCTCCCGAAGCCACGGCGACGGTCACGAAACTTCAAGGTGGCTCGGTCCGTCCGCGATACGTCACCGACCCGGCCATCAGCATTGATGGGCGATTCACACAATTGGACGTTGGCGCGGTGGGAACCAATACGCCGGACGGTTCCGAAATGAACTACACATTGGTGGTTGACGGAGCTTCTTCCAACGCGAATTCGGCACCCACAATTCCCGACGGCCAACTCTGGCGCTGGAGCCAAAATCCCACCGAGCCGCATATTCAATATGCCGTCAAATACGGGGAAGGAAACGCCCCCGACCAGATCATCCGGTACGACATCAGGAATCCGAGCGCACAAACTCCGAACGTGATCGCTGACTTCAAACTGACTCTGAATTCGATTGCTAAGAGTTCGCTGTACTACAACTCGAAAACAGGGCACAACTATTTGCTGCTGATGGGACAGGAGCGAAATCCATCGACCGGAGCGATCGTGGATTCCACCGCGATGTGGTTGTATGTCGTTGATTGCGAAACCGGGACGACGGTCGGTCAAGGCGTACTGACGGGGACGATTGCGAGCACGGGATATCGGCGAAATGGATTGGCTGATTCGCAGGAATTGGTCACGGCGGAGAATCTCAATGGAAACGGTTATTGGCTTTCTCCGAACGGGCTCCAAGCACTCGTTATGTATCACAGCAAAAATGTGGGAGCGGACGACAACCGTGGCATGTTTCGCTTGCTGAATTTGACTTGGACCGAGAGTGCAACGCCCAGCGTCTCGTTTGAGTCCCACATCATTCCGATGACACAACTTCTAGGCGATCTTCGCGACGGTGCGTCTCACGAATTCAGTGGCGACACGATTCCTGGATCTGCCGCTCCCGGTGTCCCATATTTCGGGAACGATCAGTTTTCAAAAGGCTTCTTTCCGTTCGCTTGGAGCCATCCCGTCTTTGCGACTGGTCAGAGCGGGGCAACCTATTTGGTGGGAACATCGGAAGAATGGAGCAACGGCGGAGCACTGGAAGTCAGCCAGCTCAACGTTGCGGGGCAAACCACGGTTCAGAATCCGTTCGCAGGCCAAGCTCGTGTCGGACAAGTGTTGCGATTTCAAATCAGCAGCGGGAGCGGGACACCTTATGTCTGCTTGACCCCCGGTGCTAACCCACAATCGGGCAATCCAGATTCGTCCCCAAGCGATGGCGAAGTCGATGTCATCGAGAGCAGCGTTGAAGCGGATTACGCCTACGCGGCGGCAACCAATGTGTTGAATCCCGGCTTCGTCTTCGTGTCCTTCGAGAACAGCGAAAACTCCGTCGCCCGAAAATTTGATGGCGAGGTTGTGGGCATCAATCTGGATTCACCAACGCTGGTGAATTTTGGCGCGATCAGTCTCGCTGCTCACAATTCCTATTCGGTCGCTTCGGATTTGTATTCTTCACTGCCGCTGATCAACATCGCTCCCGATAGCAGTCGATTGCTGCTGAGCAGTACGTGGGGGCGATATCAACAAGTCGTCGGAACTTACGAAATCTCTTTCGTTAAAAAGGTCAGTTTGACGAGCACAGGACAGTCCGTGACCGCGACGATCGGTGTACCGGACAGTAATGGCCGGAGCGTCGTGACTTTCAGCAGTAACGTTGCACTGCTTGATCCCGTCACAGGGCAAACTGCGGGTGTGGGGACGGTCACGTTGCTTCCCATGCAGAAACTCATCATCGAAGGCTCCGCTGCTAACGACTCGGTGAGTTTGGATTTCAGCGGCAGCAGTTCCACTGTCCCCGTTGGAAGTGGAATTGAATTTCGCGGCAACGGTGGCAGCGACACGCTGAAGGTGAATGGCAACTCCACCGACCACTGGGATTGGCAAATCAACTCCGGTAGTTCCGGAATCGCGCATCGACGTTCGTCGGCAACGGCGACTGATAATCGCGGATTGCTCCAGTTCTCCAGTGTCGAAGTCATTGCTGTCTCTATGAGTCATGCCTTCCATACCTCACGAGATTTTCAGGGAACTTTGGTCGCGTGGGGTGGCTCAATTGGTGGTGACGCCGTGGCGAACAGCAACGATCAAATTCTGCTCGACTTGCCGCTGTCTGGAAGTGGGATGACCGTCAATGGTGGCGGCGGAAACGACACCATCACAATTGGGGCGAATTGCACAAACGCGGGTCTGACAATCAATGGTGGCTTGGGCAACGACACGCTGATCGGCGGCGCGGCGGGGGTGTCACTGAATGGTGGCGCGGGAAACGATTCGTTGGTGGGCGGAAGCGGCAACGATTCGCTGTTTGGCAGCAACGACAGCGATACCCTTGTCGGTGGATCAGGAAGCGACGTGCTCAATGGTGGCACCGACTCCGCATTGGATTGGTTCATCGAGATTGCGGATGCGAATTTCTCTTTGTCATCGGGCAGCGTGCAGATCACACGAGGCGCGGTGACCGAAACGGACACAATCTCGAATGTTGAACGAGTCATGCTGACGGGTGGAACATCCAACAACACGATGACGGTGACGAGCAGCACGTCATTCACGGTCACGCTCAACGGTGGTGACGGAGACGATACGCTCACCGGAAGTACTGGCAGCGAAACTTTGACCGGTGGACTTGGAAATGACTGCCTCGTCGGCGGAGATGGCAACGACTCGTTGGACGGTGGTGATGGAGCTGACAGTCTCATTGGGGATGGCGGGGACGATTCACTCGTGGGCGGGAACGGAAATGACACACTGGATGGCGGTGCCGGCACGAACCAACTCACGGGTGGCACCGGAGACGACACCTACCTCATCGACACATCCTCGGATACGCCGGGCGACACGATCGTTGAGGACACGACGGCATCGGGTGGCGTCGATCGATTGGACTACTCGCGCTACGGCAGCGGTCCTGGAGTCACGGGGAATTTGTCGGCGTCCACAGGTTCAACTCGCATCGCCTCGTTGCCAGTCGGTTTCATCGAGATTGCGGTTGGCGGCGCTGGCCCGGACACGCTGACCGGTGGTTCGATGAACGCGACACTTCTCGGAAACGATGGCGACGATGTGTTGACCGGTGGAAGTGGCAATGACTCGCTCGACGGTGGCGACGGAAATGACTCCTTGGTGGGTGGCAACGGACTGGATTCGTTGCAGGGTGGAAATGGGAACGACACGCTCCGTGGTGGATCAGGCGACGACCTGCTGCTCGGTGGAAGTGGCGATGACTCGCTCGGACACGACACGGCCTTTCCCGAACTTGGCAACGACACGCTCAGCGGCGGCGACGGGACAAATACGTTGGCAGGTGGCACGGGGAATGACTGCTATCTCATCGACGTCGCAACGACCGGTGCGGACGCGATCGCGGAGGACACAACGACTCTCGGCGGCAGTGACAAACTCGATTACTCCGCCTATCCAGACACAGTCGGCGTGACGGTCAATCTTGGCACTGCAACTGGAAACCGACTCTCGTCGCTCATTGGGTTGTTTGAAATAGTCCTTGGTGGAAGCGGAAACGATGTTTTGGTCGGGCGCAGCGCAGACACGATTTCGGGAGCAACAGGCAACGACACACTGATCGGCGGGAACGGCGACGATAATCTGAACGGTGCGGGTGGAAATGATTCACTGGAAGGTGGCAGTGGCACAGACACGTTGAGCGGCGGAGGTGGCGACGATTGGTTGTACGGTGGAAGTGGCGCTGATTATCTGAAGGGGCAGTCCGGTTCCGACACTTACTTTGTGGAAGACTTGGAGACGATTGAGGACACAGCCGGCGCAGGTAACGCGATCGACTACACGAGGTTCCCCTCACAAAGTTCCGTCTTAACGATCGATCTTTCGACCCTCTCGTCGCAAACAATTCCTGGTGTGAGTCTCATGAGGAGTACCACGAGCGGAACGACTTGGGCCTTGGTCGTGAATACCGTTGTCGGCAGCAATGGTCCTGATTCGATCATCGGCACAGGCGGAAGCGAAACCCTGTTCGGTGCTGGCGGCAATGATGTCATTCAAGGTGGTGCTGGAAATGACTCGCTCGATGGCGGTCTTGGTACTGACACGCTCAAGGGAGAGGACGGAAGCGATACGCTCGTCGCAGGCAGTAGCTCCGAAGCCGATTCCATTGTCGGAGGCAACCACTCTGATACGGTGCGCGGGCCGAATCTGAGCAATACCTGGAACCTGACCGCCGCGAACTCAGGCAACATCGGCGGCACATCAGGATCGGTTTTCAGTGAAGTTGAAAAGCTGTTGGGCGGAACCGTTAGTGACAACTTCGTATTTACCGCAAGTATTAACACTGGAGTGACAATTGACGGAGCGGGTGGTTCTGACACTCTCACGTATTCGGCCTACACCACGACTGTCGTGGTCGTCAATTTGTCGAGCGCGGCATCAACGAATGCGACCAACACGTCCGGTGTGAGCAATGTGGAAATCGTGATTGGCGGTGTGAACAACGACACGCTGACCGCCGCTGCGACTGGCTCGACGCTCGATGGTGGAGCTGGTAATGACACTCTCAATGGCGGAATCGGGAACGATTCGCTCACTGGTGGTGACGGCAACGATGAGATCCACGGCAACGCCGGAAACGACACGATTTTCGGTGGCAACGACGACGACAAAATCAACGGCAACGCAGGAGATGACCAGCTCTTCGGAGAAGCAGGCAACGATTCAGTTGCAGGGGGCAGCGGCAACGACACGCTGAGCGGTGGGGCAGGCGGTGATATTTTAGTTGGAGATCCTCAGACGGGAGCGAGTGGCAACGACAATCTAGACGGCGGAGCGGGCAACGATTCTTTGGTCGGCGGGGGTGGGGCTGATGTGTTGAAGGGTGGTGGAAGTAGCAACGACAAGGGTGACTACAACTCCAGCCAAGGTGACACGCAAGACTCACTCGAACTGACTCTGACACAAA
>JANNDA010000473.1:0-2099 GCA_031387195.1 Planctomyces sp.
TGGACTGAGTTGGCTCAATGACATCGCCCTACTCCGCTTGTGCCGAACTTGTTCGCCGATTGAATTCAGCGGTTCGGAAACTGGAGTCGCAAGCAGCGGTCATGCAGTCGTCACCGCTCGCGGGACGTGAATGGTACGAGCTGCTGGTTCGCAAACTTCTGCCGCAATTGACGGACGATGCGTTTCTGGTTGTCGCAGTTGTCGGCGGCACAAACATCGGTAAGAGCGTGATCTTCAATCACCTCGCCGGCTGCCGAGCAAGTGCCACGAGCCCATTCGCATCGGGAACCAAACACCCGGTCTGCCTCGTGCCGCCGGGTTTTGAGCAACATCACGATCTCGCGGCGATCTTTCGTGGCTTCGATTTGCATTTGTGGTCCGAAGCGAACGCGGCACTCGAAGACCATCCGGAGCATCGCCTGTTTTGGCGAACCAATGATTCGACGCCGTCCAACTTGTTGATTCTGGACACACCCGACATCGACGGGGATGTGCGAGTCAACTGGGAGCGAGCGGACAACATCCGGCGTTGCGCTGATGTGTTGATCGCCGTTCTGACACAGCAGAAATACAACGATGCGGCGGTGAAACAGTTCTTTCGGAAGGCGGCCGATGAAGACAAAGTCGTGCTCGTTGTCTTCAACCAGGTTCTGCTTCCCGACGATGAGTCCTATTGGCCGATTTGGTTAGAAACCTTCTGCCAAGAAACGGGAGTCCGTCCAGAGTTCACCTACGTCGCCCCTGCCGATCGCCGAGCAGCCGAAGAAAATCGCCTGCCGTTCTTTCTGCGCGACTGGCCGTTGCCGGAGTCGTCTGACGGTTTGGTCGAGAGCGACACTAACCCGAAGCGTGAGCGAGGGCGGGCGCTCCCAGACGCTCCGGACACTCAGCCTCCTGAAGCGTCCGCCCTCGCTGACGCTGCGGGTGACATGGGCGAGCCGCACTGTTTGAAGACGGACCTTTCGGCGCTGCATTTCAGTTCGATCAAGTGGCGCACCTTACGCGGTTCATTGCGGACGGTGATCAACGAGCAATCCGGCTTGCCGGCCTATCTGAACGAGATCAAAGCGCGGAGCGCGGAATTTCGCACGGCCTCGGCCTTGCTCTCGACTCATGAGTTGGCTGAAAGCCGCGAATGGCCGCCGATGCCGAACCCGGTGGTCGTTCAGGAAGTTCGCCTGTGGTGGCAGCAACAGCGTGAAGGTTGGACCAAAACGGTCCACAACTTTTACAACGCGGTGGGGCGCGGGATGCTCAAGCCGTTCGCGTCGTTGCGTGATCGGTTGCAGGGAGAACGCATTTTGCCGCTGGAGCAGTATCGCCAGCGTGAGTGGCAAACAATTCTCGACACGGTCGAGAAGGTCTATGAGCGGCTGCGGTGGTTCTCGGAGTTGGGCAATCCCTTGTTGCAACCTCGGATCGATCGCTTGTTAGGCGGCAAGTCACGCGTCGAGATGCTGGAACTATTGAAGACGCGGCATGATTTAACGGACTTGGAATTTGAAGTGCGAGATCTCATCACCGCCGAGATGGAGGCGTTTCGCCAAGAGAGCCCACAGTCGTTTCAGTTGATGAAGTGGATCGATCACGGAGCGGCCGCCGTGCGTCCTGTGACGAGCGTCTGTTTGTTTGTGACCGGCTTTGGTCCGGCGGGTCACGCCATGCAGAGCGTTGCCGCGAACGCGGCGATTCAGTTTGCCGTCGATATTGCCAGCGGAACCGTCACCGCCGTTGCTGGTGAGAAAGCTTTGAGCGAAACCGCTGCCACCGGAGCGGGCTTGTTCGAAGCCTGGTTTCGTCGGCTTCACGCACGGTTTGCTGCGAAGCGGGCCGCGTGGTTAGGACGGATGCTTAAGGACCACTTGTTTGGCACGTTGCCGGATGAACTGCAAGCAGCGATCGACATCCCACAGTCAGAGGCTTTTCAAACGGTGCAGACCACGATTGAGCAACTGAAGCGGAAAGTGGATGCGGCAGATGCTTGAGGGCGATCGAACTCGTTGAGTAACCCGAAGCGTCCGCGGGGGCGGTCGCGTCAGATTGCGATGAACTCGGAGCGGGGTGAAGCGTTCGCCCTCGCGGTCGCGTGGGGTTAGTGT
>JANNDA010000474.1:0-2312 GCA_031387195.1 Planctomyces sp.
ATCGTGCATTACATCCACGGGCCGGCGGGGTTGATGCCGACCGCCGTGGAAGTGATCGGCGACAACATCCGTTGGACGTACGACATTACGGTTGACCCCGGTGAGACGTTGCGATTGGCTCACTTCACGATCCTGGCCACCTCGCGAGCCGATGCGGTCGCGGCAGCCAATGAGTTGGTCACGCCTGCTGGCTTCGACAATCAAGCGGCGGCGTTCTTGACCCAAGACGAACTCGACTCACTGGCCAACTTCCAGTTCCCGGTAGACATCGAATTCAGCACTGACATGGTGAGCGATTCGGAAAATATCGACGACAATGTGCCGAAATTGCTTGTCAACGGAGTCGTCAGCACCGTACAGACGATTGACGTGACCGTCACCGGTGGCTCCGCCGCGAACGGCACCGATTTCACGCTCACGACGACCGTGACGATCCCCGTCGGAACCTACGACGGAACTCTGGCAACGGCGATTGCGATCCCGCTGAGCATCACCGATGACAACGTGGTGGAATTGACCGAAGACATTCAGTTGCAACTCGCCAATCCGAGCATGGGCCTAGCCATCGCCGACGCCAACGCCGATAGCACGACGCAAAGCACTCACACCTACTCGATCACCGACAACGACACGGCGACGTTCACGATCAACAACGTGACGGTCAACGAGGGAGACGGGACGCTGACCTTTACGGTGTCGCTGGACAAGGCATTGGACATCAACATCGACATCGATGTGAGCTACGCCAACGTGAGCACATCGGCGGGCGACTTCAACCACACGGCGGGCCTAGCACACTTTGCGGCAGGCAGCACAACCTCGCAGTCGGTGATTGTGGCAATCATCGAGGATCTCGACTTTGAGGGAACCGAGGAGTTTGTGGCGAGCCTGAGCACGGCCACGGCGTTGGGCGGGCGCAGCGTGGTCAGCAGCGACACCGGCACGGGAACGATCGACGATAACGACACGGCGACAACGGCGACCTACATCCTTCCCGCCGACGGTGTCGCGGATTCAATCAAGCTGGTTCTCAACGGCACGGATCTGGAATTCCGCAGAATTTCGGACAATGCGTTGCTGGATTCGCGGCCGCTCGCCAGTCTGAATTCTCTCAGCATCCAGGGAGCTGACGGCGAGAATGATACGGTGATCGTGGATTTGACCGGCGACGGCAATCCCATTCCCTCAGGTGGCCTGATGTTCGATGGCGGCACCGGCGGCACCGACCGGCTGGGCGTTCGTGGCACAAACGGCGAAGTGGTGATCTACACGCCGGACGTCGCGACGAATGGCACCGGGGTGATCAACATTGATGGGCAAATTTTGACCTTCAGCGGCCTGGAGCCGGTGGACTTCGATAACGTCGGCACGTTCACGCTCAGTCTTCCTGGGGCCGATGACGTCGTAATGATTGCCGAGGGTTTCAACTCGGCCATCACGGGTGGTCTGGAAGCCGTGGGGACGGTTCCCGCACTGGTATTCTCCGGAACCAGCGGCGGAATCGGGTTCGAGTCGGCACACGTCTTCCGCACGACGAATGTGATCCTCAACACAACGCTCATCAGCGACGGCAATGACACGATCACCGTCACCAATGCGAACAACGTTCACGGCAACACCAACCTCAAGATCAACACCGGCATCGGCACGGACAGCGTCACGTTTAACGGAGCCGCAACGATCGCCGGTGATCTGTCGGTCACGACGATTTCGGCGGCGATCGCGGCGACCGTAACGGCGGCGAATGCGGCGATCACAACCGATGATTTGGATATCTCGGCAGGAGGGATCAACGTTGGCACGGGACTCGTCACGATCGCAACCACTTCGGCGGGTCGTGACGTTAGCTTCGGTGCGAGCGCGACGAGTGATTTGGAACTGACTGATGCGGAACTCGATCGCATCACTGCCGACAAATTGGTGATCGGTAACGCGACCAGCGGAGCGATCACGTTCAGCGCGGATATTGACCTTTCTGATTCGCCGACGGTGTCGTTGTTGCATTTGACGACCGGTAGCTCTGTGACTGCGATTAATGGGGGACTGAAGGTCGCCAGCTTGGCAGTGGAGGCGGGTGGGGCGGTTCATTTCACGAAGACGAACAGCCTGGATGTCACGAACGTGGCGATCGACACCAGCAGCGGCAGCGTGTTGTTTTTTGACTCGACGGGCTTGGTCGTGACCACCGTGGATGGTGTGACGGGCATCGACACGGACGATGGCAACGTGGCGATCTCGGCGGCATCGGGGAACATCACGGTCCAGGACACAGCGGCCGCACATGACATCGACACGACGCAGGGAATCGTCAT
>JANNDA010000502.1:0-2735 GCA_031387195.1 Planctomyces sp.
TCGGCCGCAAATGCCTGATCGCTCGGCGGCTGCTGGAGCGGGATGTGCGCTTCATCCAGATTTGGTCGGGCAACGACAACAGTTTTCCGCGCCGCAATTGGGACAGCCACGAAGACATCGAACGCGATCACCGCCCGCTCGCGATGGGCATGGCCATCGGAGCCGCCGCGCTCATCAAAGATTTGAAACAGCGCGGCCTGCTCGTCGACACCCTCATCCTCTGGACCACCGAGTTCGGCCGGATGCCTTCGACTCAAGGTTCCAAAGGCCGAGACCACAATCCGTTCGTCTTCACCAACTGGCTCTGCGGCGGCGGCATCAAGGGAGGCACGACTCACGGCCTCTCCGACCAATGGGGCTACAAACCGCTCGACCGCGAACACCCCACCGAGGTCTACGACATCCACGCCACGATCCTGCACCTGCTGGGCATCGACCACACCAAGCTGACCGTGCGCCACAACGGCATCGACCGTCGTCTGACCGACGTGCATGGGCATGTGATCGACGAGATCGTCGCGTAGGATCGACTGGCTGGAAAATTGTCGCCAGGGCATAATCTCGCTGCATTTTGATCTGGTCATGGATTCGGAGTCGTTGCCATGAGATTAAGTTGCCCGCAGGGCCATCAGTGGGAAGCGACTCGCGACGATGACGAACCATCGCCGACTTGTCCCATTTGTGGTTCACGAGTGGGTTCGACGTTGAAAGACGAATTTAGTCTGGCGATCACTCGTGATTTCAAAGAACTACGGGCGGACGATTCATCGGCAACAGCGATTTCGGCCCCGCCGACTCAAATGCCTGTCCTGACGGGTTATGCCATCTTGGATGTGCTGGGGTGCGGCGGGATGGGTGTCGTCTACAAAGCGCTGAACGTGAAGCTGAAGCGGCTTGTCGCATTGAAGTTGACGCTAGACGGGACGCTTTGCGACTCAAATCAATTGGACCGGTTTCGATTTGAAGCCGAAGCGATCGCTCGCTTGCAGCATCCCAACATTGTGCAGATCTATGAAGTCGGTGAGCACGAAGGAAAGCCGTATCTTTCACTGGAGTTTGTCGACGGGGGCAGCCTGCAACAGAAGTTGAAGGGCGCACCGTTGCTAGCAAGTGAAGCCGCGAGTTTAGTCGAGGTCTTAGCTCGGGCAATTTATGTCGCACATCAGCACGCTGTGATTCACCTCGACCTAAAGCCCGGAAATGTGTTGTTGACCAGCGACGGTATTCCAAAAATCACGGACTTCGGTCTCGCAAAACAACCGAGCGACGTTTCGGGTCTCACTTCGGCGGGGCCGGTCGCGGGGACGCCAAGCTACATGTCTCCGGAACAGGCGGAGGGGATCTCCAAAGCAATTGGATTTGCGACCGACATCTACGCACTGGGAGCGATTCTCTATGAAGCGCTGACGGGCCGACCACCGTTCAGGGCAGCAACGGATTTGGACACGCTCGAACAAGTCCGGACCCAGATCCCTGTCTCGCCCAGCCAGTTGCAGTCGAAGACGCCGCGTGACTTAGAAACGATCTGCTTGAAGTGTCTGCAAAAGGATCCGGGCAAGCGTTACGCGAGCGCTGCACTTCTTGCGGACGACCTGCTGCGATTCTTGAACGACACACCGATCCTGGCCCGCCCCGCCAGCAATTTGGAACGAGCCTGGCGCTGGTGTCGGCGGAATCCTTTGGTCGCAGGACTTTCGGCGGCTGTCGTCATTGCTCTGATGATCGGAACCATGTTCTCTTCGTTCTTCGCTTTGCGAGCCTCCGCCCGCGCCAATGAGCTGACCGAAGAAACCCAACGAGCGAACCAACTCACTCTGATTGCCACCGAAAAGTCGGATTTGGCCAACGCGAATGCCGAGCTCGAACACCAGCAGAGGAAACGAGCCGATGCGAAGGAACAAGAATCACGTCGGCATCTGTACGCCGCGCACATGGACCTCGCACAATCCGCCTGGGAGGAGGGGCGCGTTGGCCGGGTACTACAATTCTTGGAACAACATGGGCCAGGAACCGAATCCGACTCGTTGCGCGGCTTTGAGTGGTTCTATTGGCAGCGACTGTGTCACCGCGACCTGCACACGCTGAAGGGACATGCGGCGAAGATTCGAAGTGTCAGCTTTAGCTCAGACGGTACGCGCCTCGCTTCGGCGAGCGATGACAGGACGGTGAAACTTTGGGACACCGCCACCGGTCAAGAAACAATGACATTGCATGGGCATACTGATCCCGTTCGGAGCGTCGCGTTCAGCCCAGACGGTTCTAAGGTCGCCACGGGAAGTTGGGATCAGACCCTGAAGCTTTGGAATGCCACCACAGGCCGACAAATCGCGAACTTGGAAGGGCACACGGATCAGGTCTCGAAAGTTGTGTTCAGCAAGGACGGCTCACGCATCGCATCGGCGAGTCACGACAAGTCGCTCAAACTCTGGGACACGGCCTCGGGTCGAGAACTTTTGACGCTGACGGGGCATACGAACCTCGTCTTGAGTGTCGACTTCAGCCCGGACGGAACTCGTCTTGTTTCTTCGAGCGGCGACCACACGGCAAAGGTCTGGGACACAACCACCGGTCGAGAGTTGCTGACATTCAAAGGACACTCGCGCGAAGTTCAAGACGTCGCGTTCAGCCCCGACGGTTTGCGGATCGCTTCAGCAAGCTGGGACCAAACAGTGAAGCTCTGGGATGCGGCGAACGGGCAAGAGACGGCAACATTGAAAGGACACCTTGGGCCAGTC
>JANNDA010000240.1:0-2826 GCA_031387195.1 Planctomyces sp.
ACAGACCAATTCATTGCCACACCTGGAATTCGTTAGTATCAAGAACTTTGAACCACTTGATCCCGAATTTGTGTAACTGGTCCCGCTGAATCTCTCAGGTATTGAATAGCGTGTTTGAGCTTGATCGCTGTTTGACCTGAGGCGTGGATGACCATGACAGAAACTGCTGCGGAATTGAAATGTCCTCGTTGCGGTGCGGTACTGGATGCGGCGGTGGCGAATGGGATTTGTCCGGCCTGTTTGCTGAAGCAAGCGGCGGTGGGGACCGGGGCCGATAGCTTTCCCGCAATGCCGTGGACGCCGCCGTCCGTGGCCGAGTTGGCCTCCGCGTTTCCTCAGCATGAGGTGCTGGAACTCATCGGGCACGGCGGAATGGGGGCGGTCTACAAAGCTCGGCAGAAGTCGTTGGGGCGGCTCGTGGCGTTGAAGATCTTGGCTCCGCAGCACGCGGCGAATCCGGATTTCGCGGAACGGTTTGCTCGCGAGGCGAAAGTGCTCGCCGAGGTCAGTCACCCGAACATTGTCACGGTGCATGATTTTGGTCAGGCGGGCCAAGCCGAAAAATTGTATTTTCTGACGATGGAATTCGTGGACGGCGTCAACTTGCGGCAAGCGATGAAGGCCGGGCGGCTGACTCCACAACAAGCGTTGGCGATCGTGCCGCCGATTTGCGAGGCGTTGCAGTTCGCTCACGATCGCGGCATCGTGCATCGGGACATCAAGCCGGAGAACTTGCTGCTCGACAAAGAAGGTCGCGTGAAGATCGCCGACTTCGGCATCGCGCGGATGCTGCGTAGCCCGATCTCTCCGAGTCGGGCGGACTGCGAGAAAGCGCCCGACCTGGAGAGATCAGGCTACGTTTCAAATCTGGCGGATTGCGAGACAACGCCCGACTCGGAGAGATCGGGCTACGGCCTCACGCACGAATCCGTCCTCGGCACGCCGTCGTATATGGCTCCCGAACAGCGCGACCGTCCGGCATCGGTCGATCATCGGGCGGACATTTTTTCGCTGGGCGTTGTGCTGTACGAGATGCTGACTGGCGAATTGCCGGGGGCGAAACTGCAAGCGCCGTCTCGCAAAGTGGAGATTGATGTTCGCTTGGACGAGATCGTGCTGCGCGCTTTGGAACAACAGCCGGAACTGCGGTTCCAGTCGGCGACGGAGTTTCGCACGCGAGTCACGACGTATACGACCGGTGATGCGGCCAAGTCTGTCTCACCAGATATCGAAGTCGCTCCGCAGCCCGACACTCTGTTCGCCACGCGAAAGTCAGGAGTTCTGATGCTCGTGATGGGAGTGATGTTCGTGCCGTTCTTTCTTTTTGGCGGCGGCGTGGTGACCAGTTCCCACGCCGAGTTTTCGACGGCGGTTTTCTTTGCTTCGTACATCGTGGGACTGCTCTTTCCGGGAATTCTCGTTTATCGCTCGGTCGTTGTTTCGACTTGCAACATCGCCAACCCGCCGCCTGTGTCAGCAAAGACGCAGCGGCGCATTCAATGGGTGGCAACCTTTCTCGCGTTTCTCTGTATTCCCGCGTGGATGGCCTTTTTTCGTTCTGCGGCATTCGCGACGTCGATCGGTCAGAACGTTTTCGTCATCTTCATTGGGGCGAGTCTGGCGCAGCTCATCCCGCTGGGATTCGGATTGCTTCATCGGGGGAGTTGGCCTCATGGTGAGGGCCAACCGTCGCCGGGATTCCCACCGTCACCGGGACCAAAGTTACGGCAGGTCGATGACTACGCTGGGAATGTTCCGCGATCCACGAGATGCCATGTCACTGATCCGCAGCGGCTCGCGACGTTTTCGGGGCAGTTCTTTCTGTGGCGGAATGTGGGCCAGCTCGTACTGACAGAGACGCAGCTCACGATCACTCAAGGAGCGCAGGTCTTCGCCATTCCGCTCGCGGCGATTCGAGACCTCAGCATCGGCCAGTATCCGCTCGTCACAAATTGGGCGGGACTCAATTTCATCAGCGTGACTGATGAGGTTGCCGGTCAACAGCGGCAGCTTTTCTTCTCGCCTTACGAGAGCGCGTTCGGGTTGCCGTCGCAGTTCAATGAATCGGTGGCGAGTTGGTTCGACGTCATTCGCGCGGCGGTCGTCACAGCGACCGGCCGCGCACCCGCTCGGTCGCGAGTGCAAGACATCGGCACGCCATCAAGTTCGCGTTGGGCGTTGGCGTTGTTCTTTCTGACGCTGGTCGGTGTGGCGGTTCTGCAGCTTGTGGTCTTTCGGAATGTCGCCGGAGTCATTGGTCCGGAACAAAATCCGCCGCTTCGGAATTGGGCACCGCTCATGGCTTTGTTCGGGCCGGTTCTGGGACTCGTGCTGGCAGCAGCCATCTTCGGGTGGATACGGGTGGCGGAGAGTCGTCGCAAGGCTGCGAAAGACCGAGTTGCCGGATCATCAACGGCCACGAGTTCGTCTGCACCGCCTGCTCAAGGCTTCTTCGCGGCAGAGTGGTCGATTCGTCAGGCAATGGGCTTAGTGGCATCCCTTGTTGGATTCTTTGTCCTCGTGGACCTGGGACGTTGGCTCGTCAATGGTGCTCCGGTTCGATCCTTTGAAGATGCCGCTGGTCTGGGTCTGGCCGTCTGTGTGATGACGGCGATTGTGATGGGGGGAGTCGCGGGGACACTCTGGCTCTTGCGAGCCGCGCGGCAGTGCGAGGCTGATTCTGATCGCGCCAACTCACGTTGGTGGCTGAAAGCGGCAGCGGTGGTGGGCTTCCTGATTTTGATTCCGGTGATTGGTCTTGCTGGCTTCTTCATGATCGGGCTGTTGTAGCGGTCAGGGGTCAGGTCTTCAAATTTCATTTTTGGC
>JANNDA010000559.1:0-2411 GCA_031387195.1 Planctomyces sp.
CCTGCGATCCGTTTGGGAAAACTCCGAGCATCCGAAACAAGGTGCTGAACTGGTCGCCGCACTCGCGGCCGTAGCGACAAGCATCTTGCTTGTCGAAGAAACAGACACTGCCACTCAGGCCGATGTCGGTCGCGAAGCGAACACTGAAACGCAACCAAGTAACCCGAAGCGTGAGCGAGGGCGAACGCCTCACGAGACTCTGGACTCGGAGCAACGCGAAGCGACCGCCCTCGCTCACGCTTCGGGTTACTTGCGGGTGGCTAACCAGCCGCTGGCGAAGCTCGAAAGCCTGGATTACTCACACGCCTGCGCATGGATCGTGGCTCGTTTGGCCGAAGGGCTTCAGCACGCGCACGATCGCGGCGTGCTGCATCGCGATATCAAGCCGTCCAACATTCTGATCGGTGGCGACGGCACGCCGATGCTCTTGGATTTCAATCTGGCTCACGACGAAAGTCAGCCGCAAGCACAAGTCGAAGCGACGCTCGGCGGAACGGTGGCCTACATGGCTCCGGAACATCTTCGAGCGTTGAATATCCGTAGCCGCGAATTGATCCAACTGGTCGATCATCGCGCCGACATTTACGGACTTGGCATGGTGCTGTTTGAGATAATCACCGGACATAACCCGTTCGATCACCAAGCGAGCTACTCGCCCATGCCGATCCTGCTGGAAGCGATGGCCAGCGAACGCAGTCGCTCGATCCCGTCAATGCGGCAATTCTCTCCGAGCGTTTCGTGGAGTTTGGAAAGCATCGTTCGCAAATGCCTCGCTCCGATTCCCGGTCAGCGGTATCAACGAGCCGAAGATTTGGCCGAGGATTTGGATCGACTGCTCGACGATCGACCGTTGAAGCACGCTCCGGAACTCAGTCGCATTGAACAGATTCAAAAATGCGTGAGACGTCATCCACGTCTCATGTCATCGCTGCTGATCTCAACTGCCGCCGCCGCATTGCTGACGATATCCGGTCTGCTGCTCACCGGCACACAGGCCAAGCTGGCCGCCGCACAAACGCGTGTCGAGTCCACCGAACAGGCCGAGGCGCAGCAGCGTAAGCAAGACTTCAAACGCGGTACGTTGAAAGCCTTGTGCCTGATCAACACGCACAGCAATCTCAAAGAGCACGCGATCGAAGGACGCGCAGTTTGTGAATCGACGCTGGCGATCTACGGCATCCTGAACAACGCCGATTGGCAACAGCAGTCGATCTGGACGCGGCTCAGCGAGTCCGAACAGCATCAGCTCGCCGAAGACGCCCGCGAATTGCTGCTCTGTTTGGCGGGAGTGCTAGTCCGACAGGTAAGGTCGGACAACGAGTCGGTGCGTCACGAGGCTCTGGAATTTCTCGATCGCGCTGACAGAATTCACGACTTGCCTGCATCGGCCGCGGTGTGGCAGGCCAAAGCGGCGGTCCTGCGAGAACTCGGCAATCTGACTGCGGCCACATCAGCGGATCAGTACGCCGCGTCGATTCCGGCGAGCAGTGCGCGCGACTTTCAACTGGTGGCGACCGCACTTCTACAAAGCGGCTCAGCCGATCGACATCTCCGCGCGATCGGCGAATTAGAACACGCCGTGCGGCTCGACCCGAAGAACTACTGGGCGTGGATGCAAAAGGGGCTGTGTCATCTGGAACTGCAGGAGCATCCGCAAGCACTGGCCGACTTCGGCGTCTGCGTCGGCTTGTGGCCAGAGTTCGCTTGGGGCTACTTCAATCGTGGCTACGCGCTCGATCAGATTGGTAAAAAGCAGTCCGCGATTGCGGACTATTCCGCCGCCGTCGAACGTGACCCCGATCTCATCCCGGCGCATCACAATCGCGGTCTCGCGCGGTTGGAATTAGGACAGTCGGAAGCGGCCCTCGCTGACTTCGACGTCGTCGCCGAAAAACACAGCGATGCGGTGATCCAATCGTTGCGTGGACAGGCTCTGGAACGACTGGCTCGTCACGTTGATGCGGACGCCGCGTTCGCTGCCGCGTCGGACGAACTTGATGCGCTCCCGGATGTGACCCGCAATCAATTGTCGTGCTCGTATGGCTTCGCCGTTTACTCGCGACTTCCAGCGGAAGCCAAGCGGGCGTTTCAACGAGTCCCCTCCGACGATCCCAAATACCCCGAAGCTCTGTATGGATTAGCGATGCTGGCCGTGAATGAGGATCGCCCGGAGCGAGCCGTTGAGCTTTTCGGCAAAGCTCTGTCGATTCGCCCCTCGTTTGAAGAGGCTCGGCGGTTTCGAGCGGTGCTGTTGGCGCGATTGCAGCAGTTCTCCGAGGCTGTTTCCGAAATCAACGTGGCTTTACAGACAGACCCCAAATCCGGAGCAATACTGTACGCAGCGGCGTGCGTAATTTCCCTGACATCTGAGCAAGCCGCCACTCCGGCAGCGGCTCAGCACGCTCGCAACG
>JANNDA010000638.1:0-8399 GCA_031387195.1 Planctomyces sp.
CGCTGACGAACTCGATCGCATGTTGGTGGCTCGCATCCGCCAAGGAGAGCAGGAGGCGTGGCAAGAGTGCATTTCGCGATTTGAAGGTCGCTTGCAAGCCTTTGTCGAAAGCCGCTTGGGCAATCGAGCGACCAGCGAGGATGTTGTTCAAGAAACGTTCCTCGGCTTTCTGATCAGCCTACCCAACTACGATGACGCGACACCAATGGAGAGTTTTTTATTCTCGATCGCGGCTCACAAACTGACGGACGTGTTGCGACGTAACGGTCGGCGTCCAGAGTTACCGCTGTTGCTGGTGGACTCAGACGGTGGAGTGCGTGAACCAGCGGGGCCCGATCGTGCGGCATCCAGTTTGTTCCGCAGCCAGGAACGGCAATTGACCGAGGGAGCAGCCCTCGCCGAAGTGTTGCAAACACTGATCGCGCAATGGTGGGAGCGCGGCGAGTTCGAGCGATTGAAGTGTATCGAACTCATCTTCGTGCTCGGCTGGAAGAACAAAGACGCGGCCGAGCATCTCGACATTACGGAGCAAGATGTCGCGAACCACAAGCATTTCGTCGTGGCAAAGCTTCGTGATGCCGTGGAGAAGTTCCGGCTCGACGCCCATCGCCTTGCGGAACTGGGACTCGAGTAGGTCAGCCTTTCCAGTCTGGCTCGATGCGCGCTCGACGCGGTTGTGAGCGTCCAGGGCAGACTGGAAAGCCTGACCTACGTGCGATTCAGTCTTCGGTTTTGCGATACAGCTCAACGAACTGAGCCTGCTTCACCGGTAGCGTGACGGTGATTTTCGCTTTCTCGAAGCGACGTCGCGTATTGCGACTCCGCTCCCATTCATCCTGCGTCAGTTGGCCATCCTTGTTGACGTCCAGTGATTGAAACGCGATGGCACCCGGCGAGCTGTCTGTTACAGCCGGCTTCGCGTCCGAGGCTGACTTCGCTGGCTCGGCCGGTTTGCCGGAGTCGGATGTTGCCGCTTTGGAAGAACCTGACTTTGACTCAGCAACTTTGCTCGTTGACGTTGCTGCCCCCTTTTTGTCCTTGTCGGATTTGGTTGGCGGCGGGAGCAATTCGCTGGGGGTCAATAACCCGTCACCGTTGCGGTCAAGCTCATAGAACTTTGCGAACGCACTCCGTTCCCATTCGTGTAGGGCAACTTGGCCGTCATTGTTCTTGTCACGCTCGCGGTATTCGTCCGGCAGATCTTTCGTGACGCGCGGCTTGGGCTTCTTGTCCTTCTTGGCGTTCTTACTGGAAGGGGAATCCTTGCTGCTGCCGCGTGACGAACTGTCGCGATCTTCGCGCTTTCGATCTTCCCGACGGATATCTCCATCGGCAGGCTCGTCAGGCCGAGAGGTCTCGCGGCGGTCGGAGTCACCACCGGGCGGGCGCATTTCACCGGGAGGAGGTCCGCCTCCGCCGCCATCAGGTCGGCGAAATTGAGACTGGCCGCTCGATCGGCCTTGCTCGAACTGTTCACGCAATTTCTGGGAGGCTCCCTGAAACTCTTGTAGGTTCAGAGCCCGTGATCCATCGACGCCGGCGCGGGCATACATGTCTTTGAGGAATCCGGGCAGTTGCTGAATTTCATCCGGATCGAGCAATCCGTTTTGATTGCGGTCCATCCGTTGGAACGATTCCTCAGGAGTCGGCATGCCGCGACCGCCTCCACCCCCGCCGCCAAATCCACCGCGCTGGGCTTGTGCCTCAGACTCAATGCCACAGGCTGCGATAATCATCATGACGGTGAAGCAACCAAGACGGACAAATCGGCGAATCATCGGGAATCCTCGTTGGGGGTCCGTCAAGAACTTGGTGGAGTTTGTGGACCAGCACCGTGTATTCATGTTGGCTTCAGGTTGGCTGTGTCAGAGTCTCTGACCGTTCATCGTCCTGAGCGGTTGCTCCAGCTAACCTTCGGCGGCGGCGGGAATCACATCGCAGCCGATTATGCTGACCGCATTCGGACAATCAAGACAATTGTCGGCAATTTGTTGCGGTGTTGGTCGTAATGACCTTGCCGCTGTCGAGGTGCCTCTTGGTCGAGGTTACGAATAATCCCGAAACGTGCCACATCCTTTCTGAGTAAGCGACTCGTCGATGACCGATCCAAACCGCATGTTGAGTTTTGCTTACCGGCCCGCTTCGCACTCTTGTTCCCATTGTGCCGATTAACCGTCCTGCTCGCTTTGCAGAGTGGTGAGGCCGGCGAGTCGGCAATGCACCGTCCATGTCTGAGAGTCTTCCCATGAAATTCCTCCTGCAACGCGGTCTGTGGTTACTCGTCATTGCCGTTTTGTTGACTGCCTCGTCGGGGTCGTTGATGGCGCAACGCCCACAAGGTGGCGGCGGACGCGGCGGTTTTGGTGGCGGTGGTCCCGGCGGTGGACGCGGTGGCGGATCGCTGGGAATCTTGCAACGTGATACGAACGCCGAAGAACTCAAGCTGACCGATGACCAGAAAGCGAAGATCAAAGAACTGTCCGACAAGCAGCGTGAAGACACTCGGATGCGCGACATCGGTAGCAAAATGCGCGATGCGTCCGAAGAGGAACGACCGGCTTTACAAGCGGAGATCGTGAAGCTGACCGAGTCAATTCGTCAGCAAACAGACGCTGAACTCAAACTGATTCTCCTGCCGGAGCAGTTCACGCGTTATCGGCAGTTGGCATTGCAACAACGCGGAGTGAGTGCGATCGGCGACAGCGACGTCGCGGACGAGTTGAAGCTTAGCGACGAACAGCTCGCTAAGTTGAAAGCGATCACCGAAGAGTCCGATAAACGTCGTACCGAAATGTTCACAAAGTTGCGCGAGCCAGGCGGTGGTGGTGGCGGCGAAGACATGCGGACCAAGTTTGAAGAGATGCGTAAGGAGACCGAAGAAAAACGGCTCTCCGTGCTGACTGACGCGCAACGCAAGCAGTGGGGAGAACTGCGTGGCCCGGAGCCGGTTGCTGAAGGAGACGCCGCAAAGGCCGACGCTTCCAAAACCAGCCCATCGACAGACTCCGGCTCGCGATTCACACGGCGTTCAGTCCCGACTGCCGATGCAGAAGCCGCTGTCAGTCAGGTGACCGGAGACGGTCGGCCGGCTCGCGTGGCGATCACATCTTTTGGCAAAGCGGCGGATGACGCGATCGCGGCGAAAGCGGCTACCAACACGAGCGACAAGCCGAAGGACATTGAAGCCGCGAAGGCTGCCGATCTGAAAGTTGAAAAGCTGACGTTCAACTTTCGGTTCGCTCCCTGGGCCGATGTGTTAAAGACGTTCGCGGAACTCGGCGGGCTGACGCTCGATCTGAATGTGATTCCGCCGGGAACTTTCAATTACTTCGACGAAAAAGAATACACGCCGACCGAAGCACTCGACGTCATTAACGGCTACTTGTTGCAGAAGGGCTTCGTGCTCGTCCGCCGTGATCAGTTCCTTGTCGTCTTGAATGTCGATGACGGAATTCCGCCGAATCTTGTTCCGAACATCCCGATTGAAGAGCTGTCTCAACGCGGCAAGAACGAGTTGCTCAACATCATTCTGCCGGTTGAAGGGATCACTGCGGAGGAGGCGGCCGAAGAGGCGAAAGAACTGATCGGCCCGCAAGGCTCGGTCGTCGCGCTCAAGAAGGCGAACGCGATCAGCGTGACCGATATCGGGACGAACTTGCGGCGCATTCAACGGCTGCTTGCCGGAGTGACTGCCGCTCCGGGTGATCTCGCCTTCAAATCATTCGAGCTCAAACACATTGACGCAGCGGATGCCGAACGGACGGTGCGTGAATTGTTCGGACTACCGCGCGGCGTTGAATCGGTCAGTGACGGGATCTCGCGAAATCGTGGAGGTGATAATCGTGATCCGCGTGACGACCGCGGCCGCGCGCCAACACCGACCGTCGCCAAAGCCAAAGTCCAAGTCGCGATCGACGAGCGAACCAATCGTTTGCTCATCACCGCCGGTGTGGCTGAGATGAAGATCGTCGAAGACACGCTGAAGGCGATCGACGTCGCGGAAGAAACAGGAACGGCAGGGACTCGCAGACCGCGCAACCGCGAGCCGTACCTTCACGTCTACTCCGTCAAAACGGCGGACCCGATGGAGGTCGCCAAGACGTTGAACGTGCTTTATCCCGGCTGCGTCGTCAACGAAGACGGTCGCGCTCGCCGGTTGCACATTCATGCCTCACCAGCGCAGCATGAGCAGATCGAACGGACGATCAAGCAGCTCGACGGCGAAGGTGGTGGCGGTTCGTCGGTCGCCGTGGTTCCGACCGGACGCATTGATGCGCTGACGGCGACGACCACGTTGCACATGCTTTTCATCGGCGAAAAAGACGCCGCTCCGTCGATTCAACCGCACCCGGCTGGTTCAGCGTTGATCGTTCGCGGGACTGCGGACCAAGTGAGTCAAATCAAAATGTTGCTCACACAGATGGACCCCAACGCATTGGCCGGCGAACGCCAAAAAGGGACGTTACGTTCGATTCCGCTGGGTGGCCGAGACGCCGACGAATTCTCTGGCATGATCAAGCAATTCTGGAGCACGCGGCACTCGAACCCGATCATCATCGTTCCGTCGCAAACGAAACCGGCTCACGATCTGCGCGTCCCATCGGCCTTACCGCCGAGCGACGATAAGCCGCGCGCTCGAGTTGGGCGAACATCGAGTTCCACCGCCGAACAGCCCGCGAAAGAACCCGCCAGAAAGAGCGACGAAAGCACCGCTCCCGCGCCGTCACGCAAACTGCGATCCGCGAAAGCTGGCGATGCGAAACGCCAGCCGATTCAGTCGAAGCCGCTTCGCGCTGACGAAGCAAAACCGGAACCGCGAGCATCACTCGATCCCGCAGCGCTCTCGGCGCGAGTCTTTTTGACCAGCCAAACAGACGCGGCCAGTACGCCGAGTGCTGACGAAAACCCGACGCCGAAGAAGAAAAAAAAAGCCGCCGCGGCCAAGCCGAACGCCAAGAAGAAACGCAAACCAGCCGCCGCTGACGCGCCCAATAAGGCGATGACAGATAAGCCGCTCGCGAACGATTCTGATCCGACTAGCAAAGAAGAGCGCACCAGCCAAGAACCGGTAAAGGGTGTCGGGGCTCCGATCCTGATTGTTCCCAACGAGGGGAACTTGATCATCAAATCCGACGATGAGGCAGCGCTCGATGAGCTGGAAAATCTCATCACGATGATGCAAGAAGCGGCACCGTCGAAGTCGCGGTGGACTGTGTTTTATCTCCGTTCAGCCGACGCATCCGAAACGGCGGCGATGCTCGAACGGCTGTTCCCGACCAGTTCCGTTTCCTCCAGCACCGCCAGTTCTGGTGGAATGCTCAGCGAACTGACGAGCGGCATGGGCTCGATGGGCCGCACGCTGATGAACGCCACGGGATTGAACACGCTGGGAACTAGCTCGCTCATCTTGCGGATCATCCCGGAAGTCCGATCGAACGCGCTGTATGTCTCCGGCCCGTCGCATCAAGTTGGCGAAGTCGAGATGATGCTAAAGGTGCTTGATGCGTCGGAACTCCCCGATCAATTACGTGACCGTGCCCCGCACTTCATTGAGGTCGAACACGCTGAAGTGGAAGAGGTCGCCGCGATCGTCCGCGAGGTCTACAAAGACGATCTCACTCCAGAAGGCCAGCAGCCGGGACAAGCTCCGAATCCGTTCGCCATGCTGATGGGGCAGGGGGGCGGCAGCAGCAAAAGTAATCGCGGCGGACAGCAACAACAACGGACCATCAAGCTGACGTTGGGGGTCGATACGCGAACGAACACGCTCATCGTGTCCGCCAGCGAATCGCTGTTCCGTCAGATCGAAGCCTTGGTGATCTCGTTGGATGATGCGGCTCGTGACGCAAAGCGAACTGTGCGAGTCGTTGATCTCGGCGGAGCCAACCCCGCTCTCGTTCAACAGACACTCGGTGCCATGTATTCCAAAGTGAAAGTCAGTTCGTCCGGCAAGGCCAAGTCGAGCGGTGCATCATCGAGCGGCGGTTCGGGTTCATCCTCTTCCTCTCCGAGCGCTGGCGCTCCGCCGATCATGCCGTTCTCACCTTTCGGTGGCAGCAGCAGCGGTGGTGCTCCACCATCCGACGACATGCGCCGCTTCTTCGAGAGCCGCATGCGCGACCGCATGGGCGGTGGCGGTTCTTCTGGTGGAAGTTCGGGGCGTTAGCTCGCCGAGTAAGTTGCTAGTGATTTCGCCTTGCCGCAGCATCGGACGAGTTGTTGCACTGTGCCGCCACGATGTGTCGCTCTGTCACCCGAAGCGTCAGCGAGGGCGAACCGTGACGACGCCCTCGCTGACGCTTCGGGTTACATTCGGTCCATGAATAATTCCGACTTCGGAAGAAACAAGATCAACCTGGCTCGGAGTGTTTGATGGATATCGGTGATTTGCTTCTGGATCGAGGATTGCTCAGCCTGCCGGAACTGGAACTGATCCGGCAACAGTCCAACGGCAAACGTGTGGACCAAGTGGCGGTCGAACAAGGTCTGCTCACTGAAGAGCAGGCGTTGCGCGCGTTGGGCGAAGAACTCGGCATGAAGTTCGTCGAGTTGAAGGATTTCCCGATCGATCGTGAACTCCTCTCCAAATTCCCGACGACCGCGATCTTCCGGCATTCGTTGCTCCCGCTACGGCTCGTCAATGGGCGGGTCGAGGTCGCCACCAGCGACCCGTTCGATCTGGAAGCACTCGACGAACTGAGTTCGCTCAGCGGACAGCGTCTCGAACCGGTGCTGGCACGCCGCGATGATCTCGTGCGGCTGATCAAGGAACAGCTCGGTGTCGGCGGCGACACGATCAATGAACTGGTTGCGCAGCGCGGCGACGATGTCGATGCCGACTATCTCGCCGAGGTCGCTCGCGCCGACAGCGAACTGGCCGAGATGGCTCAAGCCGCGTCGGTCATTCGCTTGGTCAACGAACTGTTACTGGAAGCGCTCGCGCAACAAGCGAGCGACGTTCACATCGAACCGGGTGAGAAAGGCCTGTCGGTGCGTTACCGCATCGACGGTTTGCTCCGCGTGCAGCCGGTTCCGCCAGAGATTCATTCCTTTTATCGAGCGATCGTCACGCGGTTAAAAATCATGGCTCGGCTGAACATCGCCGAGAAGCGGTTGCCGCAAGACGGTCGCATCGAGTTGCGTGTCGCTGGGCGTGAAATCGACGTGCGGATGTCGATCATCCCCATGTTGCATGGCGAAGGAATCGTGCTGCGAATCCTCGACAAGGGACGCATGGTCTTCAACCTGGCCAGCGTCGGCATGCCCGATGTGATCAAGCTTCCGTTCTACAAAATGATCAATTTGCCGCACGGCATCGTGCTCGTCACTGGCCCGACCGGTAGCGGCAAATCGACGACGTTGTACAGCGCGCTCAACGAGATCAAAGACGCGACGCTGAAGATCATCACCGTCGAAGATCCCGTGGAATACCACATGGACGGCATCAGCCAGATTCACGTGCATTCCAAGATCGGCCTGACCTTCGCCACCGGCTTGCGGAGCATCCTGCGTCACGACCCGGACGTGATTCTCATCGGTGAAATCCGAGACTACGAAACCGCCGAGAGCGCGATTCAAGCCTCGCTCACCGGCCACTTGGTCTTCAGCACGTTGCACACAAATGACGCCGCGAGTGCCTTCACGCGACTCGTCGATATGGGAGTCGAACCGTACCTTTGCGCCAGCACCGTCGAAGGAGTCGTCGCTCAGCGTCTGGTTCGCCGACTCTGTACCAAGTGCAAAGTCCCCTTCCGTCCCACCGACGAAGACGTTCCCAGCGACTTCCCGCGACCGTTGCCGGAACAGCTCTTCAAACCAGTCGGCTGCCGCGATTGTCGAGACACCGGCTACTCCGGCCGAATCGGTATCTACGAGTTGCTGCACACCAGCGACGCGATCCGCCAACTATGCATCGAACGCGCCAGCTCAACGCAGATTCGGCATGTCGCTTTGCGCGAAGGAATGATCACGCTCCGCCAATGCGGCTACATGCGCGTCCTCGACGGCGTCACCAGCGTCGATGAAGTCGCCCGCATCACGAAGGGCGATTTGAGCTAACACACGGGCGCGAAATAAGCCCCACAACGTAAGTAACCCGAAGCGAGGGCGAGCGCTTCACGAGACACGGAATTCATCGCCTTGTGAAGCGTCCGCCCTCGCTCACGTTTCGGGTTACTTGGCTGACTGCAACTCGCGTTGCGAGAATCAGCGTGGCAAATGTCACGCTGGGACGCCCATAATCACCGGGTAGAAAGTGACTGCACTTTCTGGGATTCGGGGATTCTACACAGCGAGCCTGAGCAGTCGTTGCAAGAGGGATCGGATTTTCTTGGTGAGCGTGGCGTTGTCGGAGGCGTGCGAAAAATCGTCCAGGAGACATTGCGTTTGCAGGGCTTTGC
>JANNDA010000669.1:0-1908 GCA_031387195.1 Planctomyces sp.
TTTCAGATTTCGCCGCCAGCACCTTTCAATTCTTCAAAGCGGCTTGACGGCGAAATCTGAAATTCGCACACCCGACCCCTTGGCGGCACGCATGTCTGATGTCTCGTCCGACCGCATTTGCCACGCCTACGAAACCGCGAAGGCCGCATTGCTTGCCGAGATGGTGAGCAAGCCAGTCGCGGCGGATGATCCCGTTCAGAAGCTGCTCGATGCGCCGGTCAGCGAGATGCGACATTGGGTCGGCGAGCTATCGACCTCCGCGCTCTCGACGGCGACAGCGGTGATGGCGTTGGAGCAGATGCGGCGGCAGTACGTCTCGGCGGGACGAGACGTGCCGGAGACGTGGACTCGGCTGATTCGCGGTGGCGTCGAGTGGCTGATCGCTCATCAAAACGAAGACGGCGGTTGGGGCGATACGGTTAAGAGCATCAGCAATATCTCGACGACGATGCTGTGCCATGCGGTGCTGCAGGCGACAGCGCAGGCGAACGGGGGGCGTCAGCCACCTGGTCCGTTAGAACCGCTCGATACGCCAACCAGAGGGCTAACGCCCTCCGTTCGCCTGGATGTGGTGGACTCCGCTGCCGCCTACATCTCTCGCGCCGGCGGCGTGAAAGCAGTCATCGCGCGGTACGGCAAGGACCACACATTCTCCGTGCCGATTCTCACGCACTGCGCGCTCGCCGGACTCGTCGATTGGGACGAGGTTATCTCGCTGCCGTTTGAACTCGCCTGTATTCCCGCGAAGTTTTACGCGGCGGTGCGGTTGCCGGTGGTAAGTTACGCTCTGCCGGCGCTCATTGCGATCGGACAAGTGCGGTTTCATTTTCGTCCGTCGTGGAATCCGCTGCGGCGTTGGCTGCAACGCTGGGCGAAGCCGGCCAGCTTGCGCGTGCTGGAGCGAATTCAGCCTCCCCACGGCGGTTTCCTAGAAGCCACTCCGCTGACAAGCTTCGTCACCATGAGCCTCGCGGCAATGGGCTTGATTGATCACCCGGTCGCTCAACGCGGGATTGAGTTCATCGTGGCCTCGGCGCGGTGGGAGGACTGCGACTCGTTTAACCGCAAGCCGCAGGCGTGCGCGTTGGCGGAACACGCCGCGATATCAAGTCAATCGTGCTCCGACGCGCACGCCTGCGGCTTGCGGTTAAACGAAGCGGCCTGTTCCTGGCCGATCGACACGAACTTGGCGACGTGGGTGACGACGCTGTCGATCAACGCCTTGGGGAACGACGTGCCGCTCGACGCCCGCCCCGGCCTGCGAGCCTGGCTGCTCCGCCAGCAATACCGAGTCGTCCACCCCTACACCAACGCCGCCCCCGGCGGCTGGGCCTGGACCGACCTCCCCGGTGGAGTCCCCGATGGCGACGACACACCGGGAGCGATGCTCGCGTTGATCGGCCTAAAATACGAATCGCGACCACTGACAAACGATACACATCCGCGTCGATTCGATTGGTCGGATTTGTCTGATCGGTCGAATGCAGTTGCTGCGGCAATCGCATGGTTGGTCTATCTTCAAAACACTGATGGCGGATGGCCAACTTTCTGCCGCGGTTGGGGCAAATTACCGTTTGATCGAAGCAGTGCCGACATAACGGCACACGCGCTTCGAGCGTTCAACGATTGGTGGCGTGCTTCCATGGGACCATTACCGATTGGCGATCTCGATTCCCTCTGGGAGCAGGCGCTCAATCGCGACGATGTCGTTAGCCTCGATGTTCATGTAATAGAAGCAGTGATCTCCGGTGTTCGGTTTCTCAAACGCGTCCAGCGTCCCGACGGTTCGTGGCTGCCGTTGTGGTTTGGGAATCAGCACGCTCCGAACGACGAGAACCCGACGTACGGAACGGCCAAGGTGTTGGCGGCGTTTCAGGCGTTGGGGCGGATGTCGGACGAGTCGGCCGT
>JANNDA010000679.1:0-4902 GCA_031387195.1 Planctomyces sp.
CGGACTATGGTCACGACGGCGCTCGGCCTTGGCGCGGAGTCAAACGTGACAGTTGGGAAGGGGGCCATCGCGTGCCGTTCCTCGTCCGCTGGCCAGGTAAGGACTGGCGCATCAACAACGGTTCCGATAGTCGTGGATCGCTCCGCGATCCAACGTTGGTTCGCGGAGCGAACCACGACAATAATTCCTACGCCGGTCCGAAGGTGAAAGCGGGCACGACCAGCGCGCAGCTCACGAGTCTCACGGATGTGATGGCGACGGTCGCCGCCATCATCGGCGTGAAGCTGCCTGACAACGCTGCGGAAGACAGTTTTAATTTGCTGCCCGCATGGCTTCGCGAGGACCACGCGGCGATCCGTCCCTATCTCTTGCAGCAAGCCTTCGCCGGACAGCGCACGCTTTCGATCCGACGCGGCGATTGGAAATATCTCGACCACACCGGCTCCGGCGGCAATCGCTACGAGAACAACCCCGGCCTCAAGCCATTCCATCTGCCGGACACTGCCCCCGATGCACCCGGCCAGCTCTACAATCTTGAAACCGATCCCGGCGAGACAAAGAACCTCTCCTTCGAGCATCCTGAAATCGTGACCGAACTGAAAGCACTTCTCGAACAATCCAAAGCCACCGGCCGCAGCAACAAACTTCCGACCACGAAATGAGGAACTCAGTGAATCCGTCTTGTCGAAAATCAATCGTGGCCGTACTGGCATTGGTGGCGTTGGCCTTCGTGACAAATGGTTCCGCCATCGCCGAGGAGGTCACGCGAGTGTTCCTCTTCGCCGGTCAGTCCAACATGGTGGGAGCGGACGCGCATGCCGATCGCATCGATGACTACCCGAACTTCAAGGGTGCTGGCGAGACGCAGAGCGACGTTCTTTACTCGTACCTCCTGGGCGATGGCGCTGAAGCCTCCAAAGGTTGGGTTCCACTCAAGCCACTGCGTTCGTTCGGGCCAGAAGTGACGTTCGCTCGACGAGTCCGGCAGCACGCTCAGTTCCCGATCGCCATCATCAAGTCGGCGGTCGGAGGGACGACGGTTGCTTTTGATTGGAACCCCGATGCGCCGGAGAAGGGGCAGAAGCTCTACCCGCGAACGCTCAAGCTCATTCGCGAGTCGCTCGACGAGTTGGACAAGCGCGGCGTTCGCTATCGGCTCGAAGCGGTCATGTGGCATCAAGGCGAGAATGACATGCTCGACCGCAATCTTTACAAGCAATACGCCGACGGACTGACAAAGCTCGCCGCGCGGCTGCGAGCTGACCTCAAGGCTCCAGAGTTGAAGTGGTACATCGCCGAGGTCAGCGAGAAGGGGATCTGGGGGATGGATCACCGCGAAAACCTCGGCATCCTACGCCAGCAGCAAGAGCAAGTGCTGAAGGCCGATCCGCTGTTGCGCTGGGTGCCGACGTCGCATCTCGCGTTTGAGGTCATGGGGAGCGGACAGCCGCACTATCACTTCGGCACTCAGGGTCAGCTTCAGATGGGCGAAGCGTTTGCCGCCGCGTATCTTCGCGACATCGGGAAGCAACTGGCAGCAAACGATCGCCGCTTCAAGAACGGACTGCCGATCGCGAAGCCGGCTCGCGTGAAACTGTTCCTTCTGGCCGGTCAGCGCAACATGGAAGGCGAGGATTCCTTCGTCTCCGAAATCGCTCAGCAACCGAGCTACGAGTCCTTGGCCAAGGATCAGAACAACGTCTTGTTTCGTTACTCGCTGGGGGGCGGAGTGACATCTTCAACGGATTGGGAACCGCTCGGCCCGGTGGACGATCTTGGCAACTTCGGCCCTGAACTGAGTTTCGGTGCTCGATTGCGAAAGTCGCTCGATGTGAAAAAGGGAGTGGCCATCGTCAAGTTCACGCACAGCGGAGCCCAAGGCCCCGACTGGTTTCCGAACGGCTCGGCCGAGTCGCATCGCAATCTCTATCCGAAGCTCATCAGTTTTGTCCGCGCGGCTCAGGATGACCTGAAGCAGCGGGGCTTCGAGAGCAGCCTCGAAGGGATCTTCTGGCACACCGGCGAGAACGACACCTACTTCGGGCCGTACGCCAACAACAACGCCAAGTGGCTGAAGCAGTTGATCGACCAGACGCGAACGGACCTCAAGCAACCCGATCTCGCCTGGTTCATCTCCGAGCAACACAAGCACGCGCCGTGGCGCAACATCGACCCCGTCAACACCGCATTGAACGAATTGGCTCGAACCGATCCGCGCCTCACGATCATCAAGACATCCGAGTTGCCTCACGCGCGACTGCATTTCGGAACCAAGGGAACGCTCCTGCTGGGCGAAGCGATGGCCGACGCGTATCTGAAGAAGCAATCGGACTAACGCACGAGCGGCAACTCTGGTGATCGCTGTCGCCGATTCAGCCTGTTGCGGTCCATTGGTCATCTCCAATCCACTTTTGTTCACGGCATCCTTGGGCATCACCTGACCTTGCCCGGCCTGCTTTACTCACCATTTGAACGGTCGTAGGATCACCACGAACGTGCTGGTGACGCAGCCCAGTGATTTGCGAACCCTTTTGGAAGGAACAATTTCATGCGTCGAGCTTTTTCAGTTTGGGTCATGACACTCGTCATCGGAACGGTCGTTTGCGCGGGTAGCCAATCAGGCTATGCGGCGGATGAATACGCCTACGATTTGGTTCATTCCTCGGTCAGCTTTAAGGCGCGACATCTCGACATCAGTTGGATTCACGGCCGGTTCAATGAGGTCGAGGGCAAGTTTTCGCTCGACCGCGAGACCCCCTCGAAATCGACGTTTCAGCTCACGATCAAAGCCGACAGTATCGACACGGCCAATAAGGCTCGTGACGAACATCTCCGGCAACCCGACTACTTCGATACGAAGCAGTTCCCGACCATCGAATTCAAAAGCACGAGCACCAAAGTCATTGACGGCGGATACGAAGTGACCGGCGACTTCACGATGCACGGCACAACAAAGAAGATCGTCTTGGTTCTGAAGGGTGGCAAAGAACACACCTTCAAAGACGTGAAACGCGTGGCTTTCTCAACCGAACTTTCGCTCAAGCGCAGCGACTTCGGTTTCGACAAGAAAGCCATCGGACCGATCGGTGACGAGGCGTTGATCATCATCGATTGCGAAGGCATGCGGAAATAGCCGATGCCTGATCCACTGCTTTACCTAAAAGCGATGGGAGCCGCCGCCATCGTCAGCGCGACAATCGTGCTGATGATGGTGCTGGCGCGACGGCACGCCAGTACGACGTGGCTGAATTCAGTCTGCGTCTTGGGGATTGGCCTGGGGCTTGTGGTCGGCTACGGCGTGGTGTCGTTGCGATTGGCCTGGCCTCCCGTGAACGGTCTCGACCGGTTCTTAACGATCACCGTTCCATTGGTCCTCGGCATCGAACTGATCGCGGGAATCCAGAACGTACCGCGTTGGGTCGCGTGGCTATTGCGGATGAGCCTGGCCGCAACGATCCCAAGAATCTTGTTGCACGGTTCCGTTTACTTGAGCGATTCAGCCGAAGGCTGGACACGGTCGCAAACCGGCGCGGTACTGGTGGTGTGCGGAGCCTTGTTGGCGGGTGTGTGGAGTCTGCTTTCGTGGTTGTCCCAGCGTTCCCCAGGAACCTCGATTTCCTTGGCTCTCTGTCTGCCGATCCTGTGCGCCGGACTGACCGTGATGATGGCCGGTTACATCAAGGGAGGAGTCGCGGCCTTCCCCTTGGTGGCGACACTCGTGGCCACGACCATCGGGGCCAGACTAATGGCGAAACGCTCCATCGCACTGGCAAACTTTCGCGCGCCGGCGATCGTTGGAATCGGAGTGGTGGGTTTGTTCGGCCTGTTGTTCGTCGGTCATTTTTTTGGCCGGCTCTCAACCGGCAGTGCGCTGGTCATGCTGCACTCGCCACTTTTGTGCTGGGTAGCTGAGATGCCACGACTGCGACACAGGAAGCCGTGGCTTGTGGGATCGCTCCGGTTGGTGCTGGTTGCGATACCGCTGCTGGTCGTACTCGCTGCGGCGAAGCGTGATTTTGACCGGAACATGGCCCCCGTTGCTGGGAAATACTCGGCGCGCTGTTCCACTCCAAACGACAACTACCAAGGACGAGACGTTTCCGGAAAAAGTCCCAGAAGGACGTGGGACACGTTTTCAACGTGCCTGTTTCATAGCGTTTCGAGCACGTTAAAAACGTGTTCCGCGACTTTTGTCGGAAACGTCAAGACCGGCATCATGCTCACGCTGCATCACCAAGGCGGGAGCGATTCCGCCGGACCTGCGGACCCGCGAGTGCTGGCCGAGCGGCTAAAACGTCGTCGAGTTCTGGGTGAACGACCTCCAGAGCGGCAAGGCGGACTGCATTGACGCCCCCGAACAGTATGACTGTGGCGACCTACCATCGTTGGATGTGCTGCGTGCCCTGTGATGGTGTTCGCTGCGCCTTGTCGCGAGTCAGCCCCTTTGCCAGAATCCGCCGCCCCATTGATCTTTCAATTGTTCGACCCGTCAAGGAAGGATGGCTCGTCATGATTCGACATCACGCGGTTCTCGCGGCAGTGTTGCTGACCTTCGGTCTGCTCGTCACACCCGGCTGTACAACGTCAACGACTCCCCCGACCGGGACCACGGGCGGGACGGGCAAACCGAACGGCGCGGGTTCACCTTCCTCCACTTCCAACGGTGAGACATCCGTTGCGGGTGAAGCCGCGACGAAGCGCGCGGGCTGGGACGATTACCCCGATGTCCCCAAGTATGAAATCATGACTGAGGTCGATGGGATCCAGATTCCGCGACTGAAGACCTCGAGCGGGACAACCGGTGCCACGGGAAAGATCATCGTCGATGAGGGCAATCCCCGCGCGAAGGGGCCGGCGGGGCAGCCCGTCGATGGCGACTGGATCACGGTGCGGTTCAATGCC
>JANNDA010000823.1:0-1805 GCA_031387195.1 Planctomyces sp.
GCCGGCCCACCAAACTTATTCACAAGGAGATCCACGTCCCCGCCCGCAAAGCGTTGAGCATCTTTCGTCCAATTGATGGTGGGCCGGCGGTCGAAGCGACCTTGTCCCACCCTACAATCCCCGGCCACACCGAAAAATCGCAAACTGCGTCGTGCGTCCGCAACTTCAAAACTTACGCTTCGGGTGACTTTCGTGGCAATCACAGCCGGATTACCGCGATGCCCAGCAAAGCGACCACACACGCGGCCACGATCAGGCTGACGCGATCCGTCGTCGCGAACACAACTGGGTCTTCGCACAAACTGCCACGCTTGGCCAAGATCCACAGGCGGCTGACCCAATACAGCAGCAACGGGCAGATCAGCCACAGAGCCCAGACCTGTCGATACAGCGTCGGAGCAATGTCGCTCTTCAGGTACAGCGCCATGACCAACACCGCGAGATAACTGCTCGTTGTCCCCATCGACTCGATCACGCTCAGATCACCGACCACGTAGCCGCGTCCTCGGGCCGAGGCATTTCCTTCGTGAGCCAACCGCGACAGTTCGGCATACCGTTTCACAAACGCCAGCGACGTGAAGAGGAACATCGAAAACATCAACAGCCATTCGGAAATGACAACTCCCGTCGCCAGTCCGCCAGCAAAGATCCGTAACGAATACAGCCCGGACAGCGTGATCACGTCCAGCATCGTCCGCCGCTTCAGATCGAACGAGTAGGCGGTCGTCAGCAGTAAGTAGCCAATGACCGCTCCCACGAACGCTCCTGGCAGAGTCAGGTTCGCCAACAACAAACCTGCGGCGGACAGACCGGCCGTCAACGGCGGTCCCCAGCGAACCGGCAATGTCCCCGCCGCAAACGGTCGTCGGCGTTTTTGCGGATGATGCCGGTCATCTTCCATGTCGAACAGATCGTTGAGCACATAGACCGACGAGGCACACAAGCTGAAGACAACAAACGCGAGCATCGCCGCCAACAATTTCGGCACGTTGAATAGCTCATGAGCCAGAACCAACGGCACGAACAGCAACGCATTTTTCGCCCACTGCTGCGGACGCAGCACCTTCAGTAGCGGCGACCAGCGAACGAGCGAATTTGTAAACACGAGTGACGGAACTTGATCGTGCCGACGAATTGCTCCCAACACTCCGGCCGATGGAGCAACGCAGTACACGCGAGCCGCTTTGCGCCAGATCGGCACATCGGCTCGCGAATCGCCGACGTAGCCATATTCCGTGAAGCGATGCTGCTGGCAGTAATCTTGAATCGCGCGGCGTTTGCGGCGTCCGGTCAGATTCGTCACCCCGTCGCTCGCCAAGACATCATCGAACACGCCGAGATACTGCGCCACCTGCTGAGCACACGCAGCATCGCTTCCTGTCGCCAAAACGACGCGCGTGCCCGCCGCCTTCTCTTGTCCGATGAATGCCAACACGTCTTCGCGATAGGGCAACTGACTCGGATCGGGCATCGCTCGCTCGGCGACCACTCGTTTGAAGAAGGCGATTCCGCGTCCCAGCATCGCTGGCAATTGCCACAGAATTCGTGGCTGACGGCGTACCGCCAGCAACAGCGACTCCCACGACAAATCAGTTTTGATGAGCGTCCCGTCCAAATCGACAAACAACACCGACGGCGAACCGTGGCGTGGGTTGTTCAGCGCAGCAGCGACAGCTTCAGCCATGAAAATACAAATCCCGGTCGAGCGATTCCCTTCCTCGGCCCATCAGCACGCCGAGATGATCGAACGAATGCCGCGTTTGAGGCAAGACGGCTTTAGCAGCCAAACTAACCCGAAGCGTTAG
>JANNDA010000725.1:0-2313 GCA_031387195.1 Planctomyces sp.
CAACCGAGACCCCGCCGGCATCGACCGCCTCAAAGGCCGACTCTACCGCGTCAGATACAACGGCAAGCCCGTGACGGCGAACGACTCGACCGTAGGACGGGCACTCTTGCCCGTCGCAGCGAAAGAAGAACGACGGGCAGGAGTGCCCGTCCTACAAGTCGCTCAATCCGCCAATGCTCAGCAAGGTCGCGTCTATCCCCAAATGGATCTCGCGAAGGAGACCGACGAGCAACTCATCGAACGGCTCGGAGCGAAGAACGATTTCATCCGCTGGACGGCGATGCGGTTGTTGCAGGAGCGAACGTCTCCAGCTCTCGCAACTCGTCTTTTGGCAATGGTCGGCGACGATCGAATCGTTGAAACGCTTCGGCTCCGCAGGCTGTGGTCTTTGCTTGGAATGAAGCGTGAAGTTGTGGATGCGGCGGACGAGGTTGGCCCGAAGGATGGTCGGATAGAGATGACCTTTGAGGACGGGAGTAAAAGACATGCGAATTGGCGGGAGCAGCTAATCATTGAGAGATGGAACCATTTGCTTGCGGCATGGGCTGTGCGAGGCTCGGCACTCTCCGACAAACGAAGTCCGCAATACGAAGATTTGTTGCTCGGTTCGTCCCTGAATAAGACGTCAAACGACATCCTCTTGCAAAAAGCAATCGCCGTTTCAAAGTGGAACAATCCCGAGCGATTCCGTTTTCTCATGAGAATCCTCTCGAAGGCTGGCGATGATCCCCTATTGCCGCGCATTGTTTGGCAGAACCTGCACCCGCAAATCGAAGATCATGCTGACGAAATCGTTTCCGCGATTGTTGGCTCCACACACGAAGAGTCCAAGCCGGTCGCAGATGTTTTGCCCCGCGTGATGGACCGCTTGCTTGGTCGCAAAAAGTTTGATGCTACGCCAGCGATGCGTCTCTTTGGATCAGTACGGGACCATCATCCGCAAATCGGACGGCAATTATTGGAGGTCATCTCAACCAAGGTGCAGTCGGGCGAGTTGAAAGGGGAAAAACTCGATCAACTCAAATCCGCGATGGCCGAACTCCTGATGCCGCTCTTGGCCGACGGAACCAGTCATCCGCTCGGTGGCGACGCCGCGCTGCTAGCGGTCTCGTGGGGCGATCCGCGCGGCCTGCCGCAGGTCCGCCGCTCGTTCGTGACACGCGACGTCCAGCCGGACCTGCGATTGAAGGCACTCAACTCGCTCATCGCCGCGAAGGACGACGGCGTGCTGGAGTCCGTTGTCGCAGCACTGAGCGACAAATCGGAAATTTCAATTTTCAAATCTCAAATCCTGTCGGCCCTCGGCCGCCTCGACGATCCCAAAGTCGCCGACGTCGTGCTGACGCGATATGCGAACCTCGACGCCGAACTCCAGCCGTCGGCCATCGAACTGCTGACTCAGCGAGCAAGCTGGTCCAAGCAACTGCTGTCGCAAGTCGGCGAGAAGAAAATCGTGGCGACTGCCATCAACGTGAATCAAGCGCGGCGCATCCAGGCTCTCAAGGACAAAGAACTCAACGATCTGCTGAGCCGCCATTGGGGCCAAGTCCGCGACACGCGCAGCCCCGACCGCGAGAAGGTCGTCGCCGAGATGAAGTCGCTCATTCGCCAAAAGCCGGGCGATCCGTTCGCGGGAGAAAAAGTCTTCAAACGAGTCTGCGCCGCGTGCCACAAAATCTACGGCGAAGGCCCGGACATCGGCCCCGACATCACCTCGAACGGCCGCAACGATTTCAACCAACTCCTCTCGAACGTGTTCGACCCCAGCCTGGTCATCGGAGCCGGCTATCGCGTCTGCACCGTCGTCAACAAAGCCGGCCGAGTGCAAAGCGGTTTGTTGGTCGAAGACAGCCCGCTGCGTGTTGTCCTCAAACCCGCCGCCGTCGCCGCGAAGTCTGCGAATGCGGCGGATGCTCCCGTGACGGTCGCCTTGGGCAAGCTGGAAATCATCCCACGCGACGACATCGACGAGTTCAAAATCAACGAACTCTCACTGATGCCCGAAGGGTTGGAGAAACAACTCACGCCGCAAGAGATCACCGACCTGTTCGCCTTCCTGACGCTCGACAAACACCCGAACGACAAGTCCGCGAAACGTCTGCCCGGAGTCTCCGCTATCACCCCGCGCGACAGCACCAACCCCGCCGAGTTCCCATCGTTGATCGCCGAAGTCCTCCCCGGCTTCACCACGAGTGCTTGTGGCGAGGGAGGAGTCGCACTCCTCAACAACCACTTCGGCCGAGACAGCGTCCTCCGCACACACCCAGTTTCCCGCGACACACCATGCGTGCTGACTCAAAAGCTGACCCCACC
>JANNDA010000741.1:0-2042 GCA_031387195.1 Planctomyces sp.
TGCTCCTTCAAGCAATGCTCTTCCGCCATGCCGCAGACTTCGTGAGCCTTGGCGTGATGCTTCTCGATCAATGCGATCTGCTTGACGATTTCCGGTTCCTTGGCATGATCGACCTTGAGCTTCGCCAGCGCCTTGTCCGCCTCCGTGAGATCTTTCTTGATGCCACCGACCAGTTCTTTGGCTTCCTGCTTCGAGACTGGCGTTTGGGGCTGTGCGTAATGATGGAGCAACTGCGACCGGTCCTGCGCGTGCTGCTGATAGGTCCGAACGAGTCCTCCATTCCAAGCGTCGCCGCGAATTTTCGCGCCGGCGTCGTTCTGAGCGAACGCGACGTGAGACATCAACGCGAGACACAGCGCCAACAAGCCTGACAGTTGCAGAAACTTCGTAGTCTTCATGGCAGCACCTTTCGGAAATGGGAAACACACAGACGGACGGTCTTCCCGGCGTGTACTCCGGGGCGGGGCGGCGAAACGCTCGCCACGATCAGGGAGCCAATCAAGTTTTGGTGTGACTCCGACGGACAGACTGCATCGCAGTCGCTGTGCCAAACGGTGCCACTGAATGCAAACTTCGCATTCAGCCCTTGTTGACGGTCATGAATCACGGCTCTTTGTCTGCGTTCTTGCCGCGATCAATGCCCGGTTGCGCCGAGTTCACAGTGGCGGACTAGCGATTCGCGATTTCGATCGCGGCGACGAACAGTGGATGCCGATGCGGCTCGATGGCATTGTGCGGGGTTGATCGAATACCGCTCACTGTTGATGTGCGGAGACGCGCGCCGGCTGAGCTTTTACGGTTTCGGAGCGGACACGCACATCGTCGTTCAGGTTGTTCAAGCATTCTTTGGGAACTTCCGCTAGCTCGGAACGGCGTTCGCGAAGGAGGTTGGTCCGCCAAACGCGGACCAGCCTACCTCGAGGTGCTCTCATGAACGTCCAACGCATCCTGTTTCCGACGGACTTCAGCGAACTCAGCAAGGTCGCCGAGAAGTGTGCCTGTGACTTGGCCAACCAATTCGGAGCCGAGTTGCATGTGCTGCATGTGCTCCACGACCTCATTCTGATCATGCCGCAAACCGCCGCCGCACTGCTGATCCCGCCCAAGATTTTGGAAGATGTGATTAACAGCGCCGAAGAGGAAATCCAAAAGATCCCGCCGACGGCGTGGGCTTCTGGCAAGAAAGTGGTGCGGGTGGTCCAAATCGGTTCGACGTACGACACGATCGTGCAATATGCGAAGGAGCACGCAATCGCTCTGATCGTGATCGGGACTCACGGCCGCACCGGACTGCCGCATGTGTTGCTGGGTAGCGTGGCCGAACGAGTCGTACAACACGCTCCTTGCTCGGTCCTAACGGTTCGTCCCGACCACCCAGCCAAGGTCGCGCAGGATGCCGCACGGCAACCCGTGCTGAAGACTGCCTGAATTATCATTGATCGTGTGGGTGGGTCTCGCAACTCGACTCGCCCGACCCTGTCCGATTGGAGGAAATCATGAATTGGCTCCCGAAAAAAACTGTGGTCGTGCCGGTCGATTTTTCGACGGCTTCCGCCGACGCGCTCAAGACCGCGCTGCCGTTGGTGGCGAAACCGGAAGACGTGCATGTGATCTACGTCACGGCACCGCCCATCGCATTCAACTATGCCGAGGGTTGGGCGTTGGACGACCCGGCCACGCGGATGAAAGCCGCGCGCCAACACTTGACCAAATTCCTTGAGACCGCGAACGCCGCCGGAGTGAAGACGATCATTCGGGAGGGCGATCCTGGTTTGCTGATCGCGGATTACGCGGACGAAGTTCAGGCCGACCTGATCGTTATGCCGTCGCACGGCTACCACGGCGTGAAGCGGTTGCTGTTGGGATCGGTGGCCGAGCGTGTGCTGCGGCACGCGAACTGCCCGGTGCTCGTGTTGCGACAACCGGCATGAGCGTAGACCTGACCCCAGACGCCAGACGCACGTTATTTTTGGAAACTCACATCATGGTGGCGATCAAAAAGATTCTGTGTCCGACGGACCTCAGCGACGAGTGTCGGCCGG